>JAICMT010000277.1 GCA_025929125.1 Acidobacteriaceae bacterium
GGACCGCGAATGGACCAGAGGGTGTCGAGATCGGGCGCTTCGGCGGCGAGGGTCATGGCCAGGGTGGCGTAGGCTGCTTTTCGATTGAGGCCGGTCCGCGCCAGGCATGCGCCTGTCATGAAGTGAGTGACTGGTTCCATTCGTGTTCAGGATATCTTGAGGAAGCCAGGAGGGTGCATGCTGCCGAGGACAGAGACGGAGATCGATGAGTTTCTGCTGCAGTTCGAGAGCTGCACTCTCGCGAAGGAACAGTGGACGCATAGCGCCCACGTGTTGACCGGAGCATGTTATGTGCATTCGATGGGTGAGCGAGAAGCCACGGACAAAATGCGGGCATGCGTGCAGCGATACAACGTAGCCGTGGGGGGCGAGAATACCGAGACGAGTGGATATCATGAGACGATCACAGTGGCTTGGATGAAGTTACTCGCAAGACTGCTATGCGAGTTGCAGCCCATCGGCCGCGCAGAGTTTGCCCAGGCTGCAATCAGCCAATTCGGGAGCAACCGAAGAATCCTGGAAAGCTACTACGATTTTGACGTGGTGAACTCAACGGAAGCCCGCATGCGTTGGATACCACCTACCCTCGCGCCGCTGGATTGAGCGCAGCGCGCCCGTCTCTATAATTCCGCTATGCCAAAGGGCGCGCAACAGCAGATCGAAACATTGCGGGACGAGCTTCGCCACCACGAACACCTGTATTACGTGCTGGACGCTCCCGCGATCTCCGATGCCGAATACGACAGCATGATGAGCCGGCTGAAGGCGCTGGAGGCCGAGCATCCTGAGCTGGTGACGCAAGACTCACCCACGCAGC
This sequence comes from Acidobacteriaceae bacterium, assembly GCA_025929125.1. GTDB lineage: Bacteria > Acidobacteriota > Terriglobia > Terriglobales > Acidobacteriaceae > Edaphobacter. The sequence goes on from JAICMT010000277.1 coordinate 818, forward strand.
GCGTGGGCGGCAAGCCGCGTGAGGGGTTCGCGAAAACGGCGCACTCGCGGCCCATGCTCTCCCTGGACAACGCTTACAACGAGGCAGAGTTGCGTGCGTGGGAGCGTCGCGTGCGCGATGCCCTGCCAGCTGGCGAGCGGGTGCAGTACGTGTGCGAACTGAAGCTGGATGGACTCTCGCTTGCGCTGCACTATGAGCCGGCCGAGGATGGGTCGGCCCAACTGGTGCGCGGCCTAACCAGGGGCGATGGCACGACAGGCGAAGATGTGACCAGCAACGTGCGGACGATTCGAAGCGTACCGCTGCGAGTTGCGCCGGGGAAGCTGGAAAGTGCGAAGCTCCCCGCCAGCTTCGAGCTGCGCGGAGAAGTGGTGCTGCCGCAAGCAGCCTTTCTGAAGATGAATGAGGATCGCGTGGCGCAAGGCCTCGCGCCGGCAGCCAACCCACGGAATGCTGCGGCCGGTACCATTCGGACGCTCGAGCCCAATATCGTGGCGCAACGGAGGCTGGATTTTTACGCCTACTTCCTGCTGCACGGTGCGCAGGATGGCGCGCAACGCGGCGAGTTCCTGATGCCCACCCAATCTGAGGCGCTGGAGGCGCTGCGGACCGCGGGGTTCCGCGTCAACGCGAACACCACCCATGCGAACTCGATTGACGAGGTCCTCAACTTTGTGGAGAAGGCAGAGGGACTGCGCGACGCGCTCGGATACGAGATCGACGGAGTGGTGGTGAAGGTGGATTCCGGAGCACAGCAACGCCGGCTCGGCTTCACCGGCAAGGCTCCGCGCTGGGCGATTGCATTCAAGTTTGCTGCACGAGCAGGGCTTACGAAGCTCGAAGATGTGCTGTTCCAGGTGGGCCGAACGGGCAAGGTGACCCCTGTGGCGGCGCTCTCGCCGGTGCTGATTGGTGGGACAACCGTTTCTCGGGCAACCTTGCACAACGCGGATGAGATCGCCCGACTGGGCGTGCGCATGGGTGATTTTGTCCAGGTGGAACGCGGGGGCGATGTGATCCCGAAGATCACCCATGTGATCGAGGATAAGCAGCACCGTCGGGGCACGCGGGAGATCGAGTTCCCTACAAAATGCCCGGCCTGCGGCACCGCCCTGGTGAAGGTGGAAGGAGAGGTGGACTGGCGCTGCATCAACGCGAACTGCCCGGCGCGTCTGCGCGAGGAGCTTCGTCACTTTGGCTCCCGCAGCGTGATGAACATCGAAGGGCTGGGCGATGCGATGGTGGCACAGCTTCTTGGGCAGAAACTCGATGAGCAGACCGACGCGCTGACCGAGGAAGAGGCGGCAGTTGAGCAGGCGGAGAGTGAGGACCCGGCCAGCCCCGCAAAGCAGGCTCTTGTGCGGACGCTTGCCGATCTATATCGCCTGAAAAAGAGCGAGCTGTTGCAATTGGAGCGGGTGGGTGAAAAATCAGCGCAGGCGCTCCTGGAAGAGATTGAACGATCCAAGCAGGCGGGGCTGGCGCGAGTGCTGTTGGGGCTGGGAATTCGGTTTGTGGGTGAGCGAACAGCGCAATTGCTGGCGGGACACTTCGGTTCCATGGACGCGATTCTGGAGGCCGGTGCCGAAGAGCTGGAGCAGGTGAACGAAGTCGGGCCCAAGGTGGCGCAGGCGATTGTGGAGTTCTTTGCCGAAGACAAGAACCGCGAGCTGGTGCGGCAGTTGCAAGAGGCTGGAGTTGCGATGACAGCGGAGAAGCGCATCGCCGGGACGAAGCTTGCGGGGCAGACTTTTGTTTTGACGGGCACGCTGCCGACCATGACCCGAGAGGCGGCCAAAGAGATGATTGAGGCCGCCGGGGGACGCGTCTCCGGTTCCGTGAGCAAGAAGACCAATTACCTCGTCGCCGGAGAAGACGCGGGATCCAAACTGGATAAGGCTCGGGAGCTTGGCGTGCCGGTGCTGGATGAAGATGGGCTGCAGCAGCTGGTGAAAGGTTAGCTGGAGCTGATGCCCGTGAGGTGATCCACCAGACGCGTGGTGAAAGCTACTGCGGTGAAGGTGGTATTCGCGTTACTGGTGGTTGGGAATGTCCCGGCTCCGGTGACATACAGGTTCTCCGTGCCGAAGACACGCAGGTTGCGATCGACCACACCCGTTTCCGGGGAATCGGCCATGTTTGTGCCACCCGCCTGATGGTAGATGTCTCCGAGACGATCGAGGAATTCCGGTTTTCCTGCGAGCAGATCTTCGTCGAGGTTCAGCTTTCCGATTCCATGCTGGGTGAGAGCATCGCGGATCTGGAGAGCGAAGGACCGGATGGATTCGAGCTCGTCGCCGCCGAGCTGCCAGTCGAGAATCACCTTCGGCAAGCCGTAGAGGTCACGCGAGCCTGGGTCGATGCTGATGCGACTCTCGCGTACTGGCGCATGCTCCGCCTGCACCTGCAAGTCGATTCGCGCTGTGCCGGGTACGAAGACGCGGTGATCCCATGCATACCTCCACATGAGCGGCAGGAGATATCGCGCGATGCTGGCACCATTGCGCAGTACATTCTGCCCACCGGTGAACTTGCGATGGTAAAGCGCAGCCTTGAGAAACTGCTTCAGGTAGACCATGTGCTCTGATATTTCGCTTTCGAAGGCGAACAGAGCCTGGGTGTTATAGATTTTCTGTCTGTGCTGCGCGACTTCGCGCATGCGGATCTTGGGCATGAACTTGCGGCCGGAGTAGACCACATTCGCGAAGGTGCGGAAGAA
>JAICMT010000337.1 GCA_025929125.1 Acidobacteriaceae bacterium
AGCGCTGCAAACAGAAGCGCGATGAGGATCATGAAGCCGAGGGCGAGCGGGATGGCCCACAGGTGTGCCGGCCGGAATCCGGCGATCAGGCAGATGACCATCACCAGCACCCCCTGGATGACGGCAACCGTGGCTCCGCCGAGGGTGCGACCTATCATGATCTGCAGGCGGGAGACGGGGGCGACCAAAGTCTCTTTGAGGAAGCCGAACTGACGATCCCAGAGCAGGCCCAGACCGGAAAAGATGGAGGAGAACAGCACGGACATCCCGATTACACCCGGGGCCATGAACTGCTGATAGCTGCCGTATCCGGCGCGCTGGAAGACCGGGCCCAGGCCGAAACCGAGCGCCAGCAGATACAGCAGAGGCTGCCCCAGAGAGGCCACAATTTGGGCGCGGGACCGCGTGTATCGCTTGAGTTCTCTCAGCCAGAGAATATAAATCGCACTCATCGTTTTCCTCCCCACATCTTTGCGAACTGCCGCATCTGCGCGGCAGGATCGGCACCCTCATCCCGGATGGTGGAGCCCGTCAGCTTGAGAAAGGCCTCCTCCAGCGAATCGGACTCGGTCTGCGCCTTAATTTCTGCCGGGGTGCCCTGTGTCACCAGCTTGCCGTGGTCGATGATGCCGACGCGGTGAGCGACTCGATCCGCCTCATCCATGTAGTGCGTGGTGAGGAATACGGTAACGTTTTCGGCCTCATTGACGCGCTTCACATGCGTCCAGAGCTGATTGCGGCTCTGCGGATCGAGCCCCAGCGTGGGCTCATCCAGGAAGAGAATGCGGGGGGTATGCAGGAACCCACGGGCGATCTCCAGACGACGCTTCATGCCTCCGGAGAATTTCTTCACCTGGTCGTCACGCCGGTCCCAGAGCTCGAACAGCTTGAGCAGTTCCTCCGTCCGTTGCTTCCGAAGTTTGGACGGCACGTGGTAGAGGACGCCATGGATCTCCATGTTCTCCCGCGCGGTGAGATCGCCGTCGAGGCTTGGGTCCTGGAAGACGATGCCGAAGCGTTTGCGAGCCTCATTCTTCTGCCGCAAGGGGTCGAGGCCGTCCAGTTCGATGGAGCCGCTGGTTGGGGCCAGCAGCGTGGTGAGCATTTTGATGGTGGTGGTCTTGCCGGCCCCGTTCGGCCCGAGGAATGCGAAGATCTCTCCGGCGGGGACCTCAAAGGAGACGTCGTCGACCGCGGTAAAGGAGCCGAAGCTCTTCACCAGGTTGCGTACACGGATCATGATCTGGGCTCCTGAAGTTCAAATACATACTGAACGGTTCAGTACAGTTATGTCAAGTACATTGTCCAGCTTTGCTCAAGAGGTACTGCTCACCCATCGTTGGGCTTCCTCGCCTCACGTAACGGACGAGGGCTTGGTCGCATGCGTGGCCGCCAGTATGTTCGTCATTTGTTTCCGTCTATATGGAAGCCGTATCATTGGTTTCGATATGCCGGGTTTCGGCGATAGCGCGTTCATCATCTTGCTGGCTCTTCTGCTCTTCGGGCCGAAGAAGTTGCCTGTGCTCGCCCGCCAGTTGGGCAAGCTGATGGGCGATTTCCGCCGTGCGTCCAACGAGTTCCGGATGCAAATGGAAGAGGAGCTTCGCATCTCCGAACAGGCGGACCGGCAGAAGCAGATTGCGGCATTGGAGGCTTCGGCTCCGCATACCCCGCCCGCCGGGCTGACGGATGCACACAAACCACCTGATCCGCCGACGTTCGCCGCACCTGAGGACACCCCGGACAGCAACCCGGACTTCGACTCGATGGACGAGAACAGCATTGCACCGCCGGCAGCCGCGGCACCGATTGCCGCGGAGCCGGGCGATGAGCCTGCCGCCGAGCCGATTCCGATTGCGACCTCTGGCGATCTCGCAATGATGGCGCCCTCGACCGGCCTCCCGGTAGCCAAGGCGCCTGCCGCCTCCAGCGTTAGCACGGAAGCCGAACTGGAGACCCAGACTCTCCATGGTTGAGGAACAGATGACCGAGTTCGAACCGCTGGAAAAGGCCCGCAGGTCTGTAGCGGAACGCGTAGAACTTCCCGGCATGAGCCTGATGGAGCATTTGGAGGAGCTGCGCAAGCGGCTGATCCACTCCATCGTTTATCTGGTTTTGGGAGCCGCTATTGCCGGCATCTTCCACAACCAGCTGATCACGTTCCTGCAGCGGCCTTTGCTCGACATAGGCGAGCACATGACGCAGACCCACCCGACGGACGCGATAAATCTGATTGTGAAGACTTCGTTCGTCTTCGGAGCGATCTTCGCGAGCCCGTTCATTCTGTACCAGGTCTGGTTGTTTATCTCGCCGGGCATGTATGCGAACGAGAAGAAGTATGTGGTGCCGTTCATGTCGGCCACCATATTTCTGTTTGCTGCGGGCGCATTCTTTGGATACCGCTGGGTTCTGCCTGGAGCCATCAAGGTGCTGGTACTGGACTTTGGCAAGAACTTCAACCACATGATCACCATCGATGACTACACGGGATTCTTCCTGTCGGTCATTCTTGGCCTGGGCATCTGCTTTGAGCTGCCCATCCTGATCTTTTTTCTTTCGCTCTTCGAATTAGTGAACGCGAAGTTTCTGCTGCGCCACTTTCGTTATGCAATTCTCGCGATTTTCCTGGTTGCGGCTGTGATCTGCCCGATGCCCGATCCGTTGAGCATGTGCCTGTTCGCCAGCCCGATGCTGGCGCTGTACTTCCTGGGTGTCGGTATCGCCTACTATTTCGACCGCACGCGCAAGAAAGCACGAGCCCTAGCCCAATGAGCTTGAAATCCGCGGGCCTGAATCCTATGAAAGCTGCTCATATCCGAGCGCTGCTGGCTGGCGCTCAGATGCTTTGCCTTTGCCTGCCGCTGCTGGCGGCGAGCCGCCCTGCACGCGCGCAAAAAGCTGCACCGCCCGCCATATCGGGTCAGACAGTGTACGCACTGACACAACAGCTGCTTTCCGTCGCGCCGAAGCGCTATAACGGCTCTCCGGGCCATCTTGCAGCGGAGCAATTTATCGCGGAGCACTTCAAGCCGGAGGCGGCCAAGGGCAACTTCGAGAAGGACGAGTTCACCGTCAATACTCCCGCAGGTCCGCAGACCCTGCGCAAC
>JAICMT010000198.1 GCA_025929125.1 Acidobacteriaceae bacterium
CTTCAGGTGCATGTAGATGGTGAAGAAGCGGAACCCGTGGTCGACGATGACGCAGTTTCCTTCGTAGTAGAGCGAGGTTGCCAGCACCACGGTTCCGGAGTTCGCGGCCAGCACGGATGTTCCTTCAGGCGCCGGGTAGTCGGTACCGCGATGCGTGCTGGTGCGCTCCTCATTCAGCAGCCGGCTCTCGCCGAAACTTGGTGTTGGTTTCGCGCTGACGGGCGCGACAAAGTTGCCGGACCATAGCGGCTGCGGGCTGACTTGTGCAAAGGCACGGTCCTTCAGCTTCTGGTCTCTGGCAATCTGCTGCTGCTCTTGCGGGTTGGGTTCCACATAATTTTCCGGCACGTCGACATCTCCGGTGCCGAAGGTCCCTGCCGGGACTTCGATCTTCTTCACCACTCGCGCAACGCGCCCATTTGTCAGCGTGGCGGAGAGGGCAAGATCGTAATTGCCCGGTGGTGTCTCAAGGTCTGCCCCGGCGAGGGCATACCAGATTTGGCTGTGGCGGATGTGGAAGAAGCTGAGCTGCTTCCCAATCCAGGTTCCGGTGACACGGCGCGCGGGCCGCACGAATTCCACGGTGAAGAAGGCGGGCGAGCCTTGGGGAAGCTCGTTCGGCTGCCAGAAAATGTTCTTGACCAGATCGCCGGACGCCGTTGCACGACGTGCTGCCGCCCTGGAACGCGCTCTGGCGTGTGCGGGCTGTGCTGGAAGTGGACTGGCTTGAGTTGCCAGGAGCGCACCTGCAGCCAGTACGGCAAGCCAGATTCTCACCGATTCACCTCCCCAACCGATTCAGGTTGTGAGATGCGAAATCGGGTGCAGGCACATGGGATAGAGCTGGCGCGGGTCCTACTCCGCCTGCGCGGACTGCTGAAAGCTGCCGTGTGGGCAAGGCGCGGTGAGCCTTGCGATTTCATCGAGCAGCGTCGACGGATGCAGCGGCTTCGACAGCAGCCGAAAGCCGATGCCCTGCTCGCCTGCCTGTTGCAGCAGATGATCCGCGGCACCGGAGAAGAGGAGAATGTTGCAGGCCGGTAACATCTTTTTTGTTTCCATTGCCAGGTGCAGGCCTGAGAGCTCCGGCATCATGACGTCGCTGATGAGCAGATCTGGAGCATCGCTCTCAATTTTGGAGAGCGCCTTCAGAGGATTGTTAAATGTCGTGACGAGGAAACCCTCGCTGCGGAGGATATACGCAAGCGATCGCGTAATCATTTCCTCGTCGTCGACGAGATAGATTGAGAGATTCTGCCGTTCACGATTCGACACCGAATAGCACCTCAGGGCATCTGTTGCCGGGTAAAAACTTCCTGATTCTCCGGCTCTTAAACGCGGCTGCCACCCAAACAAAAGGCTTGCAGCTCTTCGGGAGTCACTGGTGATGAAGGAATGCAACCGGCGTGCCAAAGTGGCGGATTCTGTGCCATCCGTCTACAACAAAAGTGTTGTGCGCAAAGTCTGCGCAATGCGCAACGAAGAATTGCACACACCGCAAGGATTAATGATCGGACACTCAACTTGCCTGCCGATTTAACGCAGCAGGCGCCGAATAGTCTTGTTGAAAACTAAATACTGTCCGCGTGCAGCCAGGCATTTGCATTGGCAGAAGTTTTCGCCGTACCATCGCCCTGAGTGAACTCCCCCGGCAAAGCGAAGCTCAATCCGTCGGCAGAATCCGACCGGCTGGTCTCTGCCGGCCGCATTGACGACGATTCCGCGTTTGAGCTGAAGCTGCGGCCCAACAAACTGACGGAGTTCATCGGACAGACGAAAGCGAAGGAGCAGCTGGCGATCGCGCTCGAGGCCGCAAAATCACGCGGCGAGGCGTTGGACCATGTGCTGCTGTTCGGACCACCGGGCCTCGGCAAGACGACGCTCGCCACCATCATCTCAAACGAACTCGGCGTGGGATTTCAGCAGACCTCCGGGCCGGCGCTGCAGATTCAGGGCGACCTGACCGCCATTCTCACCAACTTGCGCGAGAAGCAGGTGCTTTTCCTGGACGAGATTCACCGGCTGCAACCGGTACTCGAAGAGAAGCTCTATACCGCGCTGGAAGATTACAAGCTGGACATCATCATCGGGCAGGGTCCTGCGGCGCGCACCCACGTGATGGAGATCAAGCCGTTCACCTTTGTGGCGGCCACCACCCGGCCCGGTCTGCTGTCCTCGCCGCTGCGCTCGCGCTTCGGCATCCTGTTGCGGCTGGAGTTCTACACCGAGGATGAGTTGCGATTCGTCGTGACTCGATCTGCAGAGGTTTTAGGTGTTCCTATCGATCAGGACGGCGCGGCTGAGATCGCGATGCGATCCCGCGGAACTCCGCGCATCGCCAACCGGCTGCTGCGCCGGGTGCGCGACTATGCCCAGGTGCGCGCAGCAGGTGTGATCGATCGAGCCACCGCACAGGCCGCGCTGCAACTGCTGGAGGTGGATACCCACGGTTTCGATGAGCTCGACCGGCGGTTGCTGCGCACCATCATCGAGAAGTACGACGGTGGGCCGGTGGGCCTGAATACGCTCGCCGCGGCCCTTGCCGAAGAGCAGGACGCGCTCGAGGAGGTGTACGAGCCGTTTCTGATTCAGATCGGATTCCTGGATCGCACGCCGCGTGGCCGTGTCGCGACGCGGCTGGCGTATGAGCATCTGGGAATCGAGATGCCGCGCAAGTACAGCCTCTTCTGATCGGCTGCTGCTTTCGAATCAGGCCGTTGTCAGCCCGAGCTTCGCGTTGCGGATACGCTCACGTAACTGCCGGGTTGCAACGCGGTGGCATCGCAAACAGAGCGTGCGGATGTTGTCCAGGTCGCACTCGCCGCCACCTTCGGCAACAGGAACAATGTGGTCTGCGTCCCACAGTGTCTTGCGGGTCCGTTGCTGCAATCCCCAGTGTCGCAGCAGCTCACTCCTTCGCTCTCCGCGCGAGTACCGCAAACTCCGAGCGGCCGCGACGGTATCCACAGCGCAGACCGCGCACATGCCCTGATCGCGAAGAAAGACCTGCTCGCGGACATACCCGGGCTGGGTGCGCAGCTTCCACTCGTGTACGCAATAGGACGAGCAGAAGGTAAATCTGCGTGGTGGCACTTCCAGCGAGCACCAGCGACACAGTCCGCGTCCGTTCGGCCCGCGTGGCAAGGTCGTCCGGTCGACCCAACCGCCCTGCATCACGCGCGTCAGGCCCATATTATCTTTTACCGCAGCAGGAGCCCGGACCGCCCCGATTGCAGTCATGAGGATCAGATCGTGCAACAGAACGGTATGCCGGATGACCAAGCCAGGCAATGCGACCGGGGATCGGGCTTACGCATGCCAGCGGCTCTGCATCTCATCTGTACGGCAGGTAGCATTTCTATCAAAGGGTCCCCGGTGGTTGCGGATAAGCTGCAGTTCGACATTTTTGAGAGAGCGATAAGCCCCGCACCTGCTCCTGTCCCACGCTCGCTGCTTGTCTTTGCTCACCCGGATGACGAGACGATCGCGCTCGGCGCCCGGCTCGCGAATTTCGCCGGCGCACACCTGGTCCACGTGACGGATGGGGCTCCGCGCAACGAACTGGACAGCCGACACCATGGCTTTGCAACGCTGGCCGACTACCGCAGGGCACGCGCGCTGGAGCTTGCGAATGTCCTGGACGCCGCCGGCCTGTCGGACGTTAGCCGCGAGTGCCTGCGCGTCCCCGATCAGGAGGCGTGCCGGAATTTGGCGCTGCTGACGCGCACCGTCGCGCGAATCATCCGCCAGCAGCGGCCGGAGGTGATCTTCACCCATCCATTCGAGGGCGGCCATCCGGATCACGATGCCTGTGCCTTTGCCGTGCATCATGCGCTGCTTCTGCTCGGGTTGAATCCTCAGCCTCTTGTCATCGAGGCGGCGTTCTATCACGCGGGCCCGGACGGCCCCGAGGCGGGGACCTTTGTTCCCGGCCATCCGGCGCCTCAGTCGGCCGAGCTCCGCCTCACCCCGGAGGAGCTGCGCCGGAAGTGCGGGCTGCTTTCCCTGTTTACGAGTCAGCGTGAGACGCTTGCCGGATTTCCGCTTGAGGTTGAACGCTACCGCGTCGCGCCGGAGTACGACTTTGGCCGGCCTCCGCACGATCCGCCCGTCCTCTACGACCGTTATCCATGGGGTACCAACTCGGACGAGTTTTTCCGGCTTTCCTCGGAGGCCGAGACCCTTCTCAACCTTCGCGTAGCTGCGTCATGCCGTTCCGCATCCTGAGCGTCGCCTATACCTTCGCGGCCGCCTCGCCAGATGCCGTCGGCGGCGCCGAGCAGGTGCTTGCTGCACTGGACCGGGCGTTGGTCGCAGAAGGACACCGCTCTCTGGTAGTTGCGGCCGAAGGATCCGATGTCGCCGGGCAACCGTGGAGCTTCCCGGCGCCGCACGGTTCCGTCCTCAGCGAAGACGATCAACGCTTCACCCGCGCACAGCTGCAGGGGACGCTGGATCGCGCCCTGGCCTCTGAGCCGGTCGACCTGCTGCACATGCACGGCCTGGATTTCGCCGAGTAC
>JAICMT010000015.1 GCA_025929125.1 Acidobacteriaceae bacterium
AATCAGACCAAGGTACAACTGGTGCTGCGCAATCCTTTGGATACGGCGATCGCACAGCCTCCTGGGACGGCGGTTGCGGCTCTCTTCCAGCAGAAGGATACGCCCGTTCCGGTGAGCAGGCCGGTGCGTACAGCCCCCCCAGTTGCAAAAGCCACCCCTGCGCAGAAGGTTTTCCTCGTCCAGGTGTTCAACGGCTCAAAGCGGAGTGACCAGAAGTTCGTAGACGGTGAGGAGAAACAGTGAACGGTAAGCTCGGAACTCTGATCGTCTGTTGTTCCATTTCTAGTGGGTTTTTCTCAACCAACTCCATCATGGCCCAGCAAGCGCCAGCTGAGTCGCAACCGATCGCCTCTACCGGCCAGGACTCGGCCAACGATCTGGTCGTTGGGCAAGGGAAATCTGTTCTGGTGGATTGTTCGCTTCCCATTGAACGCATCGCTGTTGGATCTGGTGACATTGCCGAAGCCACTGCCGTCAGTCCGACCGAGGTGATGGTGAACGGGAAAGCATCCGGTGAAACCAGCCTGATCATCTGGCAGCGGGGGGGAGCCCGACAGTTTTTCAACATCCGCGTCCGCGCAGTCAACACAGCAACCAACGACAAGCTGGATTCGGTTCGTCGCGAACTGCGAACCGAGTTTCCCGGTCAGACCTTCCGGCTCAGTTCCGAGAATGGGCAGGTGTTTCTGCGCGGTACCGTAAAGGACCTGAGCGCGTCCGAACGTGCCGTCCAGATCGCATCTTCGGCAGGCAAAGTCGTCAACCTTTTGTATGTTGATGTTCCGGCTCCGGAGCCTCAGATTCTGCTGAAGGTAAGATTCGCCAGCCTTGACCGCACGCGCTCGAATCAGCTTGGGATTAATGTGTTTAGCCTCGGTGCGGCGAATAGCATTGGATCGGTCAGCACGCAGCAGTTTTCGCCGCCCAGTATCACAGGCGGCGGGATCGGCAGCAGCGGCAGCGCTAGTAACGGCGGCGCAACGGCAACGTTGTCAAACCTCCTGAACCTCTTCATCTTCCGACCAGATATCAATCTGGGCGCGACCCTTCAGGCTCTCGAATCGAAGGGAGTTCTGGAGATACTCGCAGAGCCCAATATCCTTACTTCGAACGGAAAGCAGGGCACTCTGCTTGCTGGAGGGCAGTACCCATACCCGGTTGTGCAGGGTGTAGGCAATGGAACTGCCGGGGCGGTCACCATCCAGTTCAAGGAATTTGGAGTTCGATTGAACTTCATTCCTACCATCACACCCAGAAACACGATCCGGCTCCAGGTGGCCCCGGAGGTTAGTTCGCTCGATTTCGCGAACGGCATCAATCTCTCCGGATTTACTGTTCCCGGCCTGAGTGTGCGACGCGTCAAGACGGAGGTCGAACTTTCTGAGGGGCAGAGCTTCGCGATTGGCGGCCTGCTCGACAACCGCGAGAATGAGACTTTCCAAAAGATTCCGTTTATCGGCGATGTACCCGTACTGGGCAAGCTGTTCCAGTCGATTAGCCGCACCAAATCAAATACTGAGCTCGTCGTTATCGTAACGCCTGAGATCGTCGCTCCTGTAGCCCCAGGGGGCGCGCTCCCAGAGATTAAGTACCCCAAGAGCTTCCTGCCCTCAGCTTCGGGCATTCCGATGTCCAATCCGGAGACACAGGCCGGTGCGAAGCCTGCACCTGCATCGATGCCGGTCGAGAAGCTGATCCAGAGCATGCAGCCGGAGACGCCGCTCGCGATCGACTCCAGCGGTTTCGGGACTACCGGATCCATGGGAACGTCCTCGGGGACGTCCGCAGGAACTTCGGCGCAGCCGACACAGTAGCCGTTCACGGGTGGGAGGGAACTTGTGGTCCAAAGCGCGAAGTCCCGCTTCAGCGTCCGGGTCCTCCTTGAACTGGCCTGCGTGCTGGTGTGTACGCTTTTGTTCCTGCTCACTAGCATGAGCCTGTTGACGGTGGCATTCCACGGTCACCAGCCCGGAACACGAGACTACATCGAATATTGGGCCTCCGGGCAGCAGCTCGTGCATCACCGCAACCCTTACGACGCCACGGCTGTGCTGCAGCTGGAGCGGGCGCACGGCCTGTCAGATCACATTCTTCCGCTGGTGATGGGCAACGCGCCTCCCGCGTTGCTGCTCACTTTGCCCTTGGGGTTTCTGAGCGCCAGAGTGGGAGAGATTCTCTGGATGCTGATGCTGTTCGGGGCTTTTTTGGCCTCGGTAAGCATGATTGCGGACAGCATCGCACCGGGTAGCCAGCGGGTGAAGGTGCTGGGCTACTCCTTCGCCCCTGCGCTCGTCTGCGTAGAAGTCGGCCAAATGGCATTGCTGGTGTTGCTGGGGCTGGCGATCTTCCTCCGATTTCATAAGAAGTATCCCATGGCCGCCGGTGCCGCGCTCTGGCTGTGTCTGTTGAAGCCTCAGCTGTTCCTGCCGTTCGGCCTCGTGCTTTGCGCGTGGATTTGGACCAGCCGCCAGTACCGGGTGCTCGCGGGCGTGGCAATTTCGTCGGGCGTGAGCTCGGCCGCCATTTGGATTGTCGACCCGCGTTGCTGGAGCCAGTATCGCGGAATGATGCAGCTCATGCGGTATGACCGGGCTGCCATCCCGTGCCTCACCGTGGCGCTCCGCGACATTGTACCTGGGATGCCGCTTCTGCAGTATCTGCCTGCGCTCCTGGCGTGCGTATGGGCGGTCGTCTACTTCTGGAAGCGGCGGGACCGCTGGGATTGGACGGACCAGGGATCTGCTCTCATTCTGGTCTCTTTGCTAGTCGCCCCGTATACGTGGTTTGTCGACCAGTGCGTGGCACTCCCGGCGCTCCTGCGAGGAGCAGCAATTGTGCGCTCGCGCACGATGATCGCGACTCTCGCTCTCGCGAGTGCCGTCATTGAGTTCGCCAGCTTATTGAAGTATGACCTGATGCACTCGAAGTTCTATTTCTGGACAACTCCGTTTTATCTGGCATGGTTTCTAGTTGCAGCCAGTCAACATGCGAAGTGGGAGAGCAGGGAATTGGATTTGGGCCTCTCAGATCACCACTACAGCCAAGCCGAAGTGGAAGCCTGAAGCAGTGGACTTGAAACAGCCGGTTCCCGCGGGGTCAAGTATAGCGGTTAAGTGGATGGATCTCACCGTCGTCACTGTGTGCACCCTCGCCTTCGCTTTGAATTTGGGCGCAATCCTGACCACGCTGCTCACAGCCGGATTTGCAGGACAACGTGACTTCATCACCTACTGGTGCTCGGGCGTGCAATTGGTCCACCGTGCAAACCCCTACGGGGCTGGGCACATATGGCAACTGGAGCGCGCTGCAGGATTCTCGCTGGCATCCCACCCTCTCATCATGCGGAATGCCCCTTATGCGCTCCTTGCGGTTTATCCGCTGGGATTCTTCACGCTGCGCGTCGCCTCCCTGATCTGGACGGCAGCCATGATCTCCTCAGCGTGGCTGGCTGTGCGCGGTATCGCGCGAACCTATGGAGGTGTAGGAAACAGGGCCAACCTGCTCGCGATCGCCTTTGCACCTCTTCTTTCCTGTCTTATTTCAGGGCAGAGTGCTCTGTTTCCGCTGCTCGGACTGACCCTGTTTCTCCGCTTTGTAAACACCCGTCCGTGGCTGGCCGGGGCCTCGCTCTGGCTTTGCGCCCTTAAGCCGCAGGATTTCGTGCCGTTCGGTGTCGTGCTTTTAGCATGGAGTCTCTGGCGGCGTAACTGGCAGCTTTTGCTGGGAGCCACACTGTCCTTTGGGGTCAGCATTGGCATCGTCTGGCTACTGGATCCCTCTGCCTGGCGAGAGTACTTCTCCATGATGTCTGCTGCCAACATTCCGGACCAGTTTGTTCCGTGCCTCAGCACGTTGCTGCGTGTTGCGATCTATCCTGAGTCCGCATGGCTACAGTGGGTGCCGATGGTTGCGGGATGCATCTGGGGATTGTGGTACCTCTGGCGTCATCCCGGTTGGGACTGGCTCGCCCGCACCCCGCTTCTGATACTGGTCTCCGTCTGGACAGCGCCTTACTCCTGGTACATGGACCAGTCGATTCTGCTGGTAGCCCTCCTTCCCGTGTTGTATCGTCCTATGACCCGGCCAGTGGTATGGTCCTTTGCGCTTCTCAGCGCGTTCGTGGAATGGGCCAATCTATTCGGAGTGCCATTGGGGAACAAAGTGATCTATCCGCTCACGGCAACGGCCTGGCTTGCCTGGTATGTTTGGGCAACCTGGAACCCGCCATTGGATCGCAGTACAGAAGGTCATCGTCCTGACTCCTCCAGAGTTACCGCGATTCTGCGTACCTCGGGAACCACGGTAATCTATTGAATCTGCGAACAGTAAGGCATGCTTCATGCCTTGCTCGGGCGCTGTAAACGCCGCATCACTTCTTGGGACGGGCTGTAAACAGCCGGTGACGCACAGGTTGGATACTCGGAAACGGATCTCCTTTATTTCTAGTGGTTTCCTGAATACCACGAAAGTGGCATTCCGGTTGCAATTAGGAAATGCATCAGCCTCGGCTGCAAAAAAAGAATATATAGGAGACTAAAACCATGAAGGACCAACTTCTGCTTCTGTCTGTCAAGCTTCAGAACTTCATCAACCGCGAAGAGGGCCAGGATCTGATCGAGTATGCGCTCGTCGTGGCACTGATCGCTTTCGGTGCGATTGCGGGCATGAAAGGTCTTGCCGGCCAGATCAATACTGCATTCTCAGGCATTGGTAATACTCTTACCTCGAGCATCTAAGAATATTTTCCAAACCCTAAGACACAGGGAGAACTTTAGAACAGAACTTCTTCCTGTGTCTCAGAGTTTTTGCTCGCCCAGCCTCCCGGCGCTTTCGAGCCGTTGGTCTGCAGGCTGGCAGCCCATGCAAACATCCTGTTACACTCGTGATGAGTTCATCGCTGATTGCTCGGCGTCGCTCCCTCGCAGCGCTTGAAATACGAATTGGCAAAGTTCGCAGGCGCGGCATGCACAACAGGTTTGGGGCTGTAGCTCAGTTGGGAGAGCGCCTCGTTCGCAACGAGGAGGTCAGCGGTTCGATCCCGCTCAGCTCCACCAAGTCGACTCCATTCGTCACAATCCAGCTATCGGAGTGGCATCCGCTGCGTGTGAGGGTACCCCCCCGTCTCGTATATTGGCCGTAACCAGTTTCATTTCAGCGATTTAGAGCGTGGATATGCCGGTAAAGTATTCAAAGTAGATGGCTTGGCTGCAAAATATCTAAAATGAGTGATTTAGCAGGACAGCAAAATGCCCCGGAAGACTCCGGGGCATTTTCCATTCCTAACTCCATTATATCGGCTCGGTAAGAACTCGTGTCACATCAAAATGCTGCACCGAAGTCCCTCTGCTGCAGCGGATTGTGGCGTCTTCCACAGTTCGAGGGGCTTGACAGCATTTGCGGTGAGCATATGTTCCTCCCGGGATCTCTAGGCGGAAGCAACCGCTAATTGCCTTCGATGGATGACCCGAGGCGCAAGTCCCCGATCATTCATTTGGGAATCCGAGGTATCGCTCGATATGGCAAATGCCACTATAATGTGGGCAGATTGCGCGGAGGTGGGCGATGCCCAAAGCTGCAGTTTCCCTCGAGCCCCGACCACTTGTTCCTAAGCGGCGTGAATCCGCCGTGCTCTACGATCGCATTCAACTGAAGCTAGGGGCGCCGGATCTGCAGTCGGACCAGGATCTGGAACGCCTGGTGGAGCGGCGCCTGCCGGTTAGTTCTGTGGAAGCTTTGACCAGTCATGGTCTGAGCGACGATGAGATCTACAAATATGTGCTTCCCCGGCGCACTCTGGTCCATCGCCGCTCCAAACGCGAGCCTCTCACCCACGACGAATCGGACCGCGCGGTGCGCATTGCACGGATTACATCGCTGGCCGAGGAGATCTTCGGGGATGATGGGAAGGCTGGCCGGTGGTTGCGCAAACCGAAGACCCGGTTTGAAGGTCGTACCCCGATGGAGGTGTTGCGGACCGAAGCGGGGGCAAGGCTGGTAGAGGAGATGCTTCTCCAGCTGGATTACGGCATCTTCGCGTGAATCAGCGGATCACGCTGTGGCGGGTGAGCCGATACGCGACACTGGAGGGTAGTGGCGGGTTGCATGTCTCCGGACGATGGCATACGAAGGGGCGTCCGGTGGTGTACTGCAGCGAAGACCCCTCCACCGCGTTGCTGGAGACGCTGGTTCATCTGGAGATCGATAGCGAGGACCGGCCGCAGAGCTTTCAGGTTCTGAAGATTGAATCTGCGGGAGAGGTTTCCGTGGAAGAAATCGATGTGAAGAAACTCGGCTCTGACTGGCGGACCAATCTGGCGAGGACGAGAGGCGCGGGAGACGAATGGCTGCAGTCGGCGAGAACCTTACTGCTGAAGATGCCGAGTGTGCTGGTTCCCGAGCGCAGCAATTATTTAATCAACCCAACGCACACGGAGAGGAAGAAACTGCGGATCAGTGCGCGTTACAAGCATCCGCTGGACCAGCGTCTCATGCGATAGAAGCCAAGGTGATGAACCGGCTTCTACCGCAATTGAGGGCGCGATTCGTTTCGAACCCAAGAACCTAGAGCTTCTCGAGCTGGGCTCCGGCATCCTTGCCGAACTTGGTGTTTGGGGCGAGGGTCTGTGCTTTCTTCAAGTGCAACTGAGCGTTTTTCTTATCGTTGAGCTTGAGATAGGTCATGCCGAGGTGGTACTGAAGGGAGGCCTCGTCGGGTGAGTTGCGCAGTGATGCCTCAAGCAGGTCCCGGGCGGCTCCGTAGTCTCCTTTTGCGTAGTAGACCCAGGCGAGAGTATCAGCGGTCTGTGCCGAATCCGGCATGCCGCGGCGGGCGGACTGCGCGAGAGTAAGCGCAACGTCGGCGTTCTGGCCAGTGTCAGCCATGATGTAGGCAAGGTTATTGGCTGAGATGGGATCGTTGGGATTGAGCTGCAGCGCTTTTTTGTAGAAGTCCTGTGCTTTGGCGGTATCGCCCTTGGCTTCCTCGAGGGTTCCGAGAATGCGGGGTCCGAGGCCATCGTTGGGGTGAGTATTGGTCCAGTTCTGCCAGACATTGACAGCGCTGTCGATGTTGCCCGCGGCCACCTGGGCGCGGGTGTATTCGGAGACGACATCCGGAATAGAAGGCGCTAGTTGGAGCGCCTTCTGGGAGTTGGCAACTGCGTTCTGAACATCGCCTGCCTTCAACTGCAGATCCGCGAGCTGGGCATAGAAGATTCCATTCTGGGGCTGCTTGGCGACCTGCTGTTGAACGCGGGCGATTGCTTTGGCAGGCTGTTTCTGCTGCAGGTAAGAGATAACCAGCAGGGTCATGGCACGTGAGGAGCCGGGATCTTTGGCGAGGGCTTTTTCCAGAACATTCTGCGCGTCTGTGGAGCGGTTTTGCGCGAGATAGAGCTGGCCCTGGGCTATGTAAACGGCGGGGTTATCGGGAGACTTTTGGAGCGCGGTGTTGTAATCCGCGGAGGCTTTGTCGTAAAGCTTGGAAGAAGACTCCGTCATCCCGCGCCAGAGGTAACCCTGGGCCGAATCAGGATGAGTCTGGATCATGCGATCTGCAGCTGCAGCCAGCTGGCTGGCATCATTGTTCCCCATGGCTACCGCGGCCACTCCGTTTTCGGCATCCAGATTGCCGGGGGCAAGTTTAACGGCTTGGGAGAAGGCAGCCTCCGCAGTGCTGGAATCGTTTTTCAGCAGCGCGACGCGCCCGAGCAAGACTTGGGAGGAGACGTTGTTGGGATTATCTTTGACTGCCTTTTTGAGCAAAGTCAGAGCGTCATCGATCTTTCCGGTGCCAACCAGCAGCATGGCATTCAGGCTTTGCACTTCTGTATTACCGGCATCAAGCTTGGTGAGGTCGGCGATGACGGGCTGGGCGGCGGAGAAATTTCTTTGGTCCAGTAGAATTCGGGCATAGACGACCTTGATGGGAATGCTCTTGGGATACTTGGAGCTGAATGACGCGAAGGTGGACTTGGCGCGATCAAGCTGGCCCGTCCTGGCGTAGAACTCAAGCAGCATCGAGGAAGCGGCCTGCTGATCCGGACTGGCATTCAGACCATCCTGCAGGACCTGTTCGGCCTTCGCATTGTCGCCGGATCGGACGTAGAGGGTAGCGAGAGCGCCTCGGGCCTGAGTATTGTCCGGCGCACCCGCAACGGCGGCCTGAAACTGCTGCAGCGCGCCCTGGATGTTGCCCTTGCGGACGTAGAGCTCACCCAGGAGCATGTGAGGTGTCGCATTTTTCGGGTCCAGTGTGGCGGCTTTGCCGAGCTCCTGCTCTGCGGCGGGCTCGTCCGAGCTGCTGGCTTGGAGCATGGCGAGGGCGCTGTGGAACCCGGAGCGGTTGGGGTCGAGCGAGATCGCCTTCTCGATGTTCGTCGTTGCCGCCTGTTTGTCTCCGCGGGACTGGGCTACGGCCGCCAACAGCGCATAGGCATCTGCGTTGTTTGGATTGAGCGCGAGGACTGCCTTTGCCTGCTCCTCGGCTCTTTCAGACGGGGCGTGTCCGGCGAGCAGAAGGTTGCCGGCCGTGATGCGCGCTTCCTGGTTGCGAGGATCGATTTGGATGGTGCGCATCAGCTCGCCGTAGGCGAGGTTCCCGTTGCTGAGCTTGAGGTAGGTCTTGGCGAGCTCAAAGTGTGCGGGTGCGTAGTTCTTGTCGACCTTCAACGCATTGGAAAACTGAATTGCAGCCTCTTTGTACTTGCCACTCTCCTCGTAGCGCTTTCCGCTTTCAAGGTACTTCTGCTTGCGAACATTGGGATCGCGGCGGCAGGCGGTGGCGAACGGCAAGGCAACACTCAGTAGCGAGGCAGTAATGATCCGACGGCTATAACGTGAGCTGAACATCAAGGTCTTCCTCATCCTTTATTCGTGAATAACTTCAGGTCCTTGTCGGGATCCGGTGGCCGGCAGGCGAGATCAGTTAGGCACATAGGCCGGCAGCAGCGGTGTAATCTGGCGTGCGAATTCGATGGCGCGATCGCGTGCCTGCTCGCGCCCTTCTCCGGGCTCGACGGCAGTGATGATCCGGACAAGCGCTGCATCGGTTCGGCCGAATTCGATGGAATCGGCCAAAGTATAAATCTTCGCCTTATAGTCATTGGCGATGCTGCGGCCATGCATCTGGTACCAGTAGAGGACCTGCTGGGTGCTTTTGCCGTCGGTGATGAGATAGTCGCCGACTCGGTATGTTTTGCCGGTGCGGTCGGTGAACTCGGATTGTCCGGAAGTGAGAAAGCTCCATCCGGCACCGGGAAGGCAGTTCTGCGGCGAGTGGATGGACTGGCCTGTGCGCTGGGTGGCGAAGTATCCGATGAAGAGACTGATGGGAGCGCGGGCGGTCTGATTCGTTGGCGAATCCGGTGGGGCCTGGTACATCCGGTAGAGAAAATCACCTTTGCCAAGGATGTCGAGTGTTTCCTGGTTGAGCGGGATCTCGGTTGAGATGCGGCCATCCAGGCTGGTGGGTAACTCACTCAGCGGGCGGCTGTAGGGAATGCGGTCGACATCTCCCCGGACATGGAGCACGAACGCCGAGAAGCTCATGAGCAGGACGATAGCCCAGAAACGTGGCGACCTCATGCGGTCCGCCTTCTGGCGCGGCTCAGAAGCTGCATGGCAAGGTGAACGAAATAGAGACAAACAAGGGAAACGACGAACATGAGCCAGCCCGAAAACTCATGGAAAAAACCAAGTGCCTTTTGAGGATCCCAGTACTGAACGCAAAGACCGGTGCCGACGATTCGGGCGACATTGGCGGCCACTGCAATTGGAAGAGCCGAGAAGGCGAGCACGACTCGCTTCCAGTTCTCGCGCTCGAGGAAATAGCCGTAGATCACCGCGACGGTGAAGAGGCTCATGAGCGAACGGATGCCGCTACAGGCTTCAGCCACTTCCAAGGGCATCGCGGGTAGTTGGATGATGTTGCCATCCTGGAGCACCGGCACGCCAAGGAGCTGAAGGATTTGGCTGGCCAATGCGGAAGCCTGAAGTTGCAACGGGAAGGTGATCTGGTTGAAGAGCACCGCTGGGATGGGGATAGCGAGCAGGAAGACAAAAAGGACGAACTTGAGTTCACGGACGAATGCGCGGCCGAGCAGCGTCCACACAATGCCAGCGACGAGGACCACGAACGAGGTACGTTCCAGGAAGAGATCGGCGCCGAGCACTCCAAGGAGCAGCTCGAATAATCCGAGCGCAACCAGCGCGAGGCCGGACCAGGAAGGAACGATGGGAAGGGAACGGAGCTTGTGGCGCTTATCCCAGATTAGAAACGCTACAAAAAAAGGGATCAGAGGTCCGTGAGAGAAGTCGGGCAGATCTCGCCAATCCCTCGCCAACTTTACGGCAATATGACCATAGAGGTAGACGAGGAATGCACCGAGGATTGCGATGGCCGCCCAATCGAAGCGGCGGCCGATTATGGTCTGCGCTCGGTCCCTCTCTGCCTCGAAAGGCGGAGTGGAAGGCGTTTCAACCAGTGCTCCGCCGTTCCGGTTATGAGCGGGCAGTTCTGCTCTGGGTATGAGGCCCGACGACATGGCGGTCTGATGCATGGAGGTGAGGATACCTGATGCGTTCAGCACCAGGAAACGTCTGATTATCGCATGTGCAATGCAAGGTTAATCCATCTGGGCGACATACTTAAGTGCGGTGAGTGCGCACACTTAAGTGGAATGAACAGGAACTTGCCGAGGGGATAAGGTTTGGACGTAGAGGAGTACGGATGGTGGAAGTCTTTAGGGATGGAAATGTCTTTACGGGCCAACCCGATTGCGCACGTGCGGCATGGGCGGGCAGAGGACCCGGTGTAGAATGCAATAGAATCTAAACGATGCGGGCCCAGGGACATGGGCCGGGGCCAAACATTTTTTTGGTGACATAAAGCCGGTTTGCAGCCCTTCGCATCCTACATGGAAGCCACTCTTTTGGCAGAACCTTCAAACAGAAGCTGGTATCAGGCCGGAGACGCCTGAACGGCTTCCTTGGGACTTCGGTAATCGGGGTTATGAATCTCATAAATATTGCACTTTCCGTCACTTTGCTGGCAGGGGCGCTGCCCGGTTTATCCCAGGCGGGTCGACCCGCACTCACGCCTCAGCCACAGCAGGCACCCGCGGATTCTACAGCGACGCCTGCACCCCCGGCCAAACCGGCCGGTACAACTCCTCCGCCTATCGTGGGTTCCGATTACGTGATTGGCCCGGATGACCAGTTGCAGGTGACGGTATGGGAGAACCAGGCACTCACAGGTCAGGTGCTGGTGCGCCCGGACGGCAACATCTCCATGCCGCTTGTGGGAGACATCCACGCAGCTGGTCTTACGCCGACACAGCTGGGGAAGAGCATTGCGGATAAGGTCAAGACTTACGTAGTGGACCCGGTGGTCAATGTCGCCGTACTGGCGGTGAACAGCAAGCAGGTGATCATGGTGGGCGAAGTGAACCACGTCGGACCGGTGCAGATCCGTCCCGGTATGACGGTGCTGCAGGCGATTGTCACGGCCGGCGGTCTGACTCCTTTTGCGAATAAGAAGAAGATCTATGTGCTTCGTGGCGAGCCTGGCAAGCAGCAGATGATCAAGTTTAACTATAAGAGATCACTCAAGAGCGACGACGTGCTAGTGGAGCCGGGTGATCGGATTGTGGTGCCTTAGTGAGATGCACCTCCCATCCCAGTGCTTTTTCGGCTCGAGCCGTATGCCGCCTTGCAGTTGGAGTGGGGCTGTTTTTCGCAGGGATCGCGCTGCCCATTTTGGGGCAGGC
>JAICMT010000037.1 GCA_025929125.1 Acidobacteriaceae bacterium
ACCTCAGGCGCCTTGACGATGGTGCCGAGCAGGCGCGGGCAACGGTCGGCTGAGGCCTGCTTCAGATCGGCGAAGCGGCCCTTCACGTCTGCCCCGAAGATGGTGCTGGTCCACTCGGAGTTCCGGAAGTCCTCAATCGCGGTGTAGATGTTGTCCGGGAGATAGCGCTCGGCCTGGCGAAGATTCTTGATCTTCGCAGTCTCACCGGCGAGGCCGGTCTTGAAGATGGAGTAGAGCACCATGTACGGGTTCGCATCCGGCGCCACGGAGCGGACCTCCACACGCGACGACTTCTCATTGCCGATGGGAATGCGGATCATGGAGCCGCGATCGACGGCAGAAGCCTTGATCTGGTTCGGCGCCTCGAAGTGCGGGTCCAGGCGACGATAGGCGTTGACGCTGGAGTTCATGATCAGGCAGAGATCGAGGCCATGACTGAGGATGCGGTCCACAAACTGCCATGCCGACTTGGAGATCTTCTCTTCGCCCTTGGGATCCCAGAAGAGGTTCTTGGAGCCCTTGGAGACGGAGATATTAGTGTGCATGCCGGAACCGTTGACACCGACAACCGGCTTGGGGAGGAAGCTGGCGGTCATCCCCATCTGGGTGGCGACGGTGCGGCAGATCAGCTTGTAGAGCTGGATCTGGTCGGCTGCAGCGACAACCTCGCCGTAGCCGTAGTTGATCTCGAACTGCGAGGGCGCAACCTCGGGGTGGTCCTTCTCGTTCTGGAAGCCCATGGCGCGCTGGACTTCAGCGGTGGCATCGATGAACTCGCGTAGTGGATCGCCCGGAAGCGAATGATAGTAGCCGCCAGTGTTGACGTACTCGAACGCTGCGGTCTCGTGG
This sequence comes from Acidobacteriaceae bacterium, assembly GCA_025929125.1. Taxonomy (GTDB): domain Bacteria; phylum Acidobacteriota; class Terriglobia; order Terriglobales; family Acidobacteriaceae; genus Edaphobacter. The sequence continues at coordinate 850 of JAICMT010000037.1, forward strand.
AATTTTCGCTCTGCATCGATACCGTCGAAGAGGAAGCCTTCGATCTCATTCGCGGCATTCAGGGTGTAGCCGTTCTTGTCAAACATCTCCTGCGAGAACTGCTTGAGCACGCCACGCATATCGGCGCTGTAGGTGCCGCCGTTCTTGTCGATGACTTCGCCGAAGACAAGGACCTTGCCCGGTCCAAAGATGTCCGCCGGCGCCCAGTAGAAGGCGCTCCAGTCGATGCCGAGACGCAGATCGCTCTCGCGCTGTGCCGTGAAGCCGCGGATGGAAGAGCCGTCGAAGGTGAGGTTATCCCAGCTTTTTACGAGGAACTTCTTATCGTAGTCGAGCATGTGCAGACGGCCTTCGAGATCGCTGAACAGGACGGTGACTGCCTTGATGCGGTTCTCGTCGGTGAGGTACTTCAGCCGCTCTTCCTGGATGACATCGGGGGCGACGCGGTTCTTCCGCTGTTCCTTCGCCTTGAGGTTCAGGTCTTCCAGCTCCGGATACGAAAGCTCGAGAAAATCACGATAATCGCTCGCCATGAGACTCCTTGCAATTTGGGAAGTAGATAGAGGCTAGACCTGTGCCTGCGCGCAACCGTAGGTTATGCGGATGATTTGGGAACGGACAGGAGCAGTTGTCGCCTATCCATCCAAAAATAACAGAGATTCGGCAAATTTCGGAGAGGATTCCGGAATTCCGCCCCAAAATCGAGGGCTGAAACTAGGAGAGCGCGAGTGAAGCGTGGACCATAAGAACGCAACTTTGCCTGCGGGCCTCGACCGAGAGTGTGAAAACATCCTCCGTTTGCATTATGGTAGTTTCTCGCTTCATTCTGCCGCCCGAAGGTCGGAACCGGGCAGCATCCAATCATTGCCGAACTTTGACCGCTGATCAGGGGGATGAAATTGGGAAAGAACATGGTTCCGACGCGCCTCTTCTTTACGAAGGGCGTTGGCAAGCATAAGGAGCGGCTGACCTCGTTTGAGCTTGCTCTGCGGGATGCGGGAATCGCGGCACAAAACCTGGTTCGGGTGTCTTCGATCTTCCCACCCCATTGCAAGCTGATTCCGCGAAAGGAAGGCCTGCGGTATCTGCATCCCGGCGAGGTGGTGTTTGCGGTGGTCGCCGAGAACTCGACCCGCGAGCCGCACCGGTTGCTGGCGAGCTCGATTGGCGTGGCGATTCCTTCGGACCGTTCCGCGTACGGATATCTCTCCGAGCACCACAGCTTCGGCGAGACCGAGGACCAGGCAGGAGATTACGCCGAAGAGCTTGCAGCGGAGATGCTGGCGACGACACTGGACGTCGACTTCGACCCGGATAAGAGCTGGGATGAAAAGAAGGAAATCTACCGGATCTCCAATAAGATTGTACGTACGGCTAACGTCACACAGTCCGCGGTCGGTCATAAGCATGGGCTGTGGACGACGACGATCGCCGCCGCCATTCTCATCTTCGACGACAAATAACACGAGTTTGCGAAGACGTGAGGCGCCGGCGAAGAGCCCGCGCCTTTTCTCTTGCTCAAGGAGTTTCCCAGAATGCCAGCAGCAAAGACCCGAGTCGCATTGATCCAGATGGCGTGCGCCCCCTCCACCGAGCAGAACCTGGACCACGCGTGCGAGATGGTGCGCGAGGCGGCCCGCGGAGGAGCACAGCTGATCTGCCTGCCGGAGCTGTTCCGGGCTCAGTATTTCTGTCAGCGCGAGGACCACGCGCTGTTCGCGCTCGCGGAACCGATCCCCGGGCCTTCCACCGCCCGGCTCGGGGCGACTGTGCGGGAAGAGAAGATTACGCTGATCGCGAGCCTGTTTGAGCGCCGCGCGCCCGGGCTCTACCACAACACCGCAGCCATTCTGGACCACGCCAGCAATGGGGTCGACCTGATTGCGGGGATCTACCGCAAGATGCACATCCCGGACGATCCGCTGTACTACGAAAAGTTCTATTTCACTCCCGGGGACCTCGGCTTCCGCTCCATCGCCACCAGCCAGGGTCCCGTAGGGACGCTGGTCTGCTGGGACCAGTGGTATCCGGAGGCTGCCCGGCTGACCTCACTCGCAGGTGCCGGAATCCTGTTCTATCCCACCGCGATTGGCTGGCACCCGGGAGAGAAGGCAGAGTTTGGCGAGGCGCAGTACTCAGCCTGGCAGACCATGCAGCGGGCGCATGCGATCGCGAACGGCGTCTTCGTGTGTGCGGTGAACCGCCTAGGCCACGAGCATGGCGATGTGGTGCTGAAGGATGCCGAGGGAGCCACGCAGGAGATAGCCGGGCCAGGAGACCACACGCCCGCTTCGGGCCTCGAGTTCTGGGGTGGCAGCTTTATCGCCGATCCGTTCGGTCGCGTGATTGCCCAGGGCTCCCATGGCCAGGAGGAGATCCTGACTGCAGAACTGGATCCTGCGTTGATTGAGGTGACACGCCAGCATTGGCCGTTCCTGCGCGACCGCCGGGTGGATGCATACAGCGCAATCACGAGCCGGTTCATCGACACCCCATTCCGGCAGTGAGGCGCTCTCGAGCTTAGTGCAATGTGCCGCTCATCCCGCGCATGATGCTCAGGATGGCCGGCGCCAGAATAACGATAAACATGCAGGGAAAGATGAACAGCACCAACGGGAAGATGATCTTTACGGTCGTCTTGGCCGCCATCTGCTCGGCAATCTGCTTGCGCTTCAGCCGAATGCCGTCGGCGAAGCCGCTGAGGGCACGGGCGATGGGAGTGCCGAAGCGCTCGGTCTGCAACAGCATGGCCGCGAATGAGTCGATGTCCTCCAACTCGCTTCGCTTCGCCATGTCCATCCAAGCCTGAATGCGCGGCTTGCCGGCGCGCTGCTCACGGTTGATCTGCAGCAACTCTTCCGTGATCTGAGGATGGCTGATGCCCAACTCCTGTCCCACACGCAACAGCGCCTGATCAATACCAAGCCCAGCGTCAACGCAGATGACAAGTAGATCGACGGCGTCTGGGATACTCCTACGGATACGCTCCCGGCGTCGCTTGATCAGTCGCGTGAGCACGACGTTTGGCGCGATGAAGCCGATCGCCGGTAGAGCCGTGACCCAGAGCATCTGCATGTACGGGATCATCAACCCGGCGACCAGGCCAAGGAGCGGAATCAGGAAGCGGGCAGCGTTGTAAACATCAATGGCAAGCGGTCCTTTATATCCGGCATTGGCGAGCCGCTTCGGCAGCTCATCGGATTCCGAGAATCCAAGCTTCGCCCGAACGCGCTGCACGAGAGTGAGCAACCTGCGCCAGATGTCCCGGGTACGCGGAAGCTCGCGCTGCACCTCGCGGCGGCGGATCACCATCTCCTGAAGGCGCTGCCCGGTGGCGCGTACCCGTCTCGTTGCGAGGAACCAGTAGGCCGTGATCGTGCCAAAGAACACGGTAGGCGCGAGCGTGATGTAGAGAAGATTCACTGCAGCCACCTCAGACTTGAATGTTGACGATGCGCTTGATGAAGAACGCTCCAATGGTGATGAGCCCTACACCGGCGTACATCAGATCCCTGCCGACGGGGTCGTGAAACAGAACATCCGAATAGCCGGGGCTGACGATGTTGATCAACACCAGCATGACAACCGGCAGCAGTCCCAGAATCCAGCCCGTGAGTCTGCCCTGGGCGGTCCGCGTACGGACTTCACCCTCAATTCGGATACGCTCGCGAATCACGTGAGAGGCGCGGCTGAGGATCTCCGTCAGATCGCCTCCGGTCTCCTTCTGCACGAGAATCGCCGTAATAAAAAACTGGAGATCGCGCGAAGGGACACGATCGCCCATCTGCAGCAGGGCATCGCGGAATTGCAGTCCAAGTCGCTGCTGTTGGTAGACCTGGACAAACTCAAACGCTAGCGGTTCGGGTGCCTGCTGACCGATGATCTCAATGGACGAGCCGACCGAGTGTCCGGCTACGAGGCAGCGAGCCATCAGGTCGATGGCGTCCGGCAGCGCTGCATTGAAGGCCTTGAGGCGCCTGCTGCGCTTGAAGCGGAATACGATGCCTGGCAGGATTGCGCCGGGCAACAGGCCGAGACAGCCAATCCAGAGCGTGCGGGAGAACGACAGCGCCAGCAGCCCGGTCACAACAGCACCGATCGCGCTGGCAAGGACAAAACCGCTGAGGCTCATATTGCTGTTCGCATGCAGCAGGAGCTGTTGTATGTTCCTGGCTGGCCCATAGCGCTCAAGCAATTGCTCGAACGATTCCATATATCCCCAGGGCTCTTCCTTTTCCAGGTCGGTATCGAGTGCACCACTGGCAACCTGGATCGACTTTCTAATGTTGGCGAGCCGCTGCGTGGTCACTTTGCTGGTCGCCTGCGCGCGCACGACGGGAAGCAGCATAACAAGGCTGAGAACGAAGGCGCCGGTGAACAACCACCCCATATGCTCCACGAAACTAGACCTCCACCGACTGATCCAGAAGATTCACCCCGAGAGGTATGCCGGCTGCCTTCAGCCGATCTGCGAACTTGGGCACGATACCCGTGGAGTGGAAGCGTCCTTTCACGGCTCCGGTGGGTCCAAGCCCCTGCTTTTCGAACAGGAAGATATCCTGCAGGCTCACCACCTCTCCGCTGGTGCCAGTGACCTCGGTGATGTGGGTGACCCGGCGGGTGCCGTCTGACATGCGAGATGCCTGGACAATAACGTCGACTGCGGAGGCGATCTGAGCGCGGATCGCCTTTTCCGGCAGCGTGATGCTGCCCATCATGGCCATGGTTTCGATGCGAGCAATGGCATCGCGCGGATTGTTGGCATGGATGGTGGTGATGGAGCCATCGTGGCCGGTGTTCATGGCCTGCAACATGTCCAGAGCCTCTTCGCCGCGCACCTCACCCAGGATGATACGGTCCGGCCGCATGCGCAGGGCGTTGATGACAAGTTCGCGCTGCCGTACTGCACCCTTGCCTTCCAGGTTGGGCGGCCGGCACTCCAGCCGTGCCACGTGCTCCTGCTTGATCTGGAGCTCGGCCGAGTCTTCGATGGTGACGATGCGCTCTGCCGCAGAGACAAAGCCGGAGAGCACGTTGAGCAGCGTCGTCTTGCCTGAGCCCGTTCCTCCGGAGACCACGATATTCAGCCGGGCGCGCACCGCAGCCCGCAACACCTCCAGCATCTGCGGCGTGAGCGCACGGAACCGCAGCAGGTCGTCGGAGCTGAGCGGGCTGGATCCAAAGCGCCGGATGGAAAGCAGCGGGCCGTCCACCGCGAGTGGAGGAATGACGATGTTAACGCGGGAGCCATCCAGCAGACGGGCGTCGACCATGGGCGAAGACTCATCGATGCGCCGCCCGACTGCCGAGACAATCTTGTCGATGATGTGCATGAGGTGCGCTTCATCTTTGAAGACAATATCGGTCTTCTCAATGACGCCGCGCCGCTCCACGTACACCAGCTTGTGGGTGTTGACCAGAATGTCGCTGACGCTCGGGTCGTGTAGTAGGGGTTCGAGCGGTCCAAGCCCGAAGACCTCATCCAGGATGTCGTGCGCCAGGCGGTCGCGATCGGGCGCGCTGAGCGGAACACTCTGCTCGGCGAGCAGCTGCAGGATCACGGTGAGCAGCCGCTGGCGACCACCGATATCGTCGGCCTGAATGGCAGCGAGCTTTTCCAGGTCCATGCGCCGGATCAGCTCATGGTGGAGGGTCGTCTTCAGTGAGTGGCGCACCGTCTCGGTGAGTACAGTGGTGCTGCGTAGCTCCGGCACCACTTCCTGGCGTACCGGCTGCGACATATACATGGACAGGTCAGACATGATTCCTCACCGTAGTTGCGGCTATCGCAGGAAGGACAGCAATCCTTTTTTGGCGGACGTGCCCACAGGAGCGGACATGCCGCCGATCAGTCGATTGGCCCACTTGGCAATCGACGTGTTGAACTCGGACCGCCGCTGCGGCGCGATTGGCTCGCCATCATTAATGGCCTGAAGCAGTTCGAAGTAATTGTTGGGAACCGATACAGAGATGGGAAACCGCACCACCTTTTCGATCTGCTCCGAAGTAATCGAGTCGGTCGCGGTGGACCGGTTGACGACGACGCGCAGCTTGGCAATTGCCGATTCAGTAAGCGAAATGCTCTCGACCAGGCGCGCAAGATCGCGCAGTGCCGCAACGTCCGGGGTCGAAACGATGTAGATCTCATCGGCCTGCTCCACAACAGATGCCTTGCGGTCCTGAAAGATAGGTGGGCAGTCGATGAGGACGTAATCGTATTCCCGTCGGAGAAAGTCCATCACCGCGGCCATCTCCTCGGGCTTCGCTTCGTGAGCACCGGCTGCCATCTCCGGAGAGGCGATGACATGCAGTCCACTACGATGCCGGATGAGAAAGCCTTCCAGCAATTCAGCGTCAAGACGGCCTGCATTCCGCAGCAGCTCATCGAAGTGATACTGCGTGTCCTTCAGCCCCAGATAGAGTGCGACATGGCCGAGCTGCGGCTTCTGATCGATCAGCAGCACCTTCTTCCCGTGCTGGCGGACAAGGTGAGTGGCAATGTGAACGGCCAGCATGGTGGTGCCGACACCGCCTTTGGAGCCGAAGAAGGCAATGATTCGCCCCAGACTGCTGGGCGCCTGAGGATCGATAGCGCGGACTGTCTGGAATCGGTTCAGAGCAGCAGTGAGCTCCTCCTGCACCAGAGGTTTGGTAAGAAATTCGGTGCAGCCGTTTCGAACAGCTCGCAAGAGCACCCCGGCATCGAGCTGCGAACCGAGACCGATGATGGAGATGCGGCTTAGGAAAATCTGTTGCAGCCGCTCCACCGTCTCCAGAGCAAGCTCCGGGTCCGGGTCGAAATCCACCAGCGCCACACAGGAGATCGCATTGCGCAGCACAGGGGAAAACTGCGGCCTGCGATCCGCTGTGATGTAGTCGCCGAAGCCGCCGGCGAACAGGGCTCCAGAGATCTTCAGTGCCGCTGCCATTGCTACTTCGTTGACCGAGTCGTCGGTACAGACGGTGAAGATGGCCTGGTTGGGCCGGTCCTGCGGGCTCATTTCGTCCTCGCTGCGGGGGCTGCGGTTCCGTTCGTCGTGTCCGACTTCGTAAAACTGCCTGGCAGAGACTGGTCGAACTGCTGCTGGTCCATGTCAGGGACAGCGAATGGAGGTTCCGCAGCCGTCTTTGCCGTGTCATCTTTAAGCGGATCGATCACAGTTGCCGTCACCACCACCACAAGCTCCAGCACGGAGTGGTTCAGACTTTTGGTGCGGAAGAGCTGGCCCAGCAGCGGGACATCGGAGATGCCAGGCAGCTTGCTGAGACTTTCCGTGGTGCGGTGATCCAGCAGGCCGGAGACTGCAAAGCTCTGGCCGCTTCTGAGCTCAACGTCGGTTTCTGCGCGGCGGGTGGACAGCGCGGGAATGGTGAAGCCCGAGACGGATACGGAATTGGAATAGTCCAGAGTGCTGACCTCAGGCGCCAGCTTCAGGTGGATGGAACCATCGCTATTGACCACCGGCGTGAATTCAACCTTTACTCCGTAAGGCCGGAACTGGATGGTGATGGCACTCGAGTTCCCTGCTCCGCTCTGCACCACCGGGAATGGAAACTCTCCACCGGAGAGAAAGCGGGCGGGAACGCCGCTCATGGTGCTAATGGTGGGCTCGGCGAGCACCTGCAGAAGCTGCTTCTGCTCCAGGTCGCGGAGAGTAATTCCCAAGTCGATCTTCGCGTTATAGAGGAACAGGTTCAACGGGTCGCCGACCGAGACAGAAGAATTGCCGGTAACGGCAGTCCCGGGAAACTGGCCGGTGGTAGTTGCGACTGTGGTGCGACCACCGGAGAAGATGTTGATTCCGAGCTGCTCCAGCTTGGACCGGTCCACCTCTACGATGCGCAGCTTCAACTGCACCTGTTTGGGGTGCGCAGGCTGCACCTGCAAGGAATTGACCACTTCCTTGCCGTATTGCGAAGCAATCTTTACAGCAGCGTCCGCAGTCGCCTGCGAATCTACCGTTCCGGTAAGCACGATCCTTCCCTCTGCGGTTTCACATTCGATGTCCACGCCTGGAAATGCCTTCTGGAGAGACTGCCGCAGCGCCTCGGGATCAAGGTCGGCGAAAACCAGATACATCCGGTGCGCGCCCGATTCATCCCAGAGCACGAGGCTGCTCTCACCCGAGTCCTTCGCGGTGAGCACAAGCTGCGCATCTCCGGCTGTATAAGTCTGCAGCACATTCGGATTTCCGACGTACACACGCCGCAAGGGGCTGGCCGCATTCAGCATCATGGAGCGGCCGACGGTGATATGAAGCGTATCGGTGGCGCTTGAAGCGTTGAGAGCCGGCATCATCTCTCTGGAGCTATGTGCAACGTTGACCTGGCATCGTACCGTCGCGGGCCACAGCGTCAGCCCGA
>JAICMT010000357.1 GCA_025929125.1 Acidobacteriaceae bacterium
AAAATGATGTTGTCGCGAAGCAGACGGCTATAGATGTCGTAGGCACGTTCGCCCCGGCTCGTCTGCTCGATGACCATTGGTACCAGTCCCATATGCCTCTCTCTCTTCGCGGTTGCCGTGGATGCTGTGAAGGTATTAGCTGCTACGAAGCCAGCTTCTCATAAAGTACGGTGCCTGTCTTCTCGCGCCGCATCTCGTCGCGCAGCCGGTGAATGCCGCCATCTCGAGTCAGGCGTTCCCGCAGCGTCTCGTAAGGCTCGCGTGTCTGCAGCGACAGCATCAGCACCTCGTTGTCCAACTCCTGATCCGTCACTTCCACCTTTTCTGCCTCGGCGATCTTATCCACAATCAGAGATGCCTTTACCTCGCGCTCAGCCTCGCCGCGTTGCGCTGCGCGAAGCCTGCCGAAGTCCATCTTCCGCATATCCTCTGGTTTCATGCCCTGCTGCGCCAAGGCTCGCAGACCGCGCTCCAGCCGCGCATCAATCCGCTGCTGCACTACGGACTCCGGAAGAGGGAACTGGAACTTGTCGATCAGCCCTTCGATGAGCGTGTTCTTCGCCTGGGATTCCAGAGCCTCGCGCTTGCGCCTCGCCAGATTCTCGCGGAACTGCTTCTCAAACTCCTCCCAGCTTTCCGCGCCGCCCAGCTGCTTGGCCAGTTCCGCATCCCGTTCCGGGAACGTCTTCTTCTTGATCGCCTTCACCGTGACGTCGTAGTTCACAGCTTGCCCGGCAAGCCTCTTGTCGGTGAAGTCCGCCGGATATTCCACCTCGACCGAGAGCTGGTCGCCGGGCTTCTTGCCTCGCAAGGCGTCTGTGAACGCGTCAATCGTATTCTTTCCGCCAATCTCGATCAGCACATCCTCGCCCGTGATCGGCTCGCCCTTTTCAGCGGAGGCCCCGTCTTCTGTTACCGTTTGCGCCAGCGGCTTCACCTCTCCGGAGTACTGGATATCGGCCCAGTCACCCTGCGTCAGGGGACGGTCTTCCTCCACCGGCTCAACTGTCGCGTGGCTCTCAAGCACGCGGTTCAGCTCACTCTGGAACTCATCTTCACTCAGGTCGACGTTCGGCCGGTCAACCTTCACGGAGTCGTAGCCGCTGATGTCCACCTCCGGAAGCACCTCAAACGCCGCCTTGAAGCGCAGCGGCGAGCCGTCCGTAAGTTGCAGGTCCATCAACTGAGGCTCCGATACCGGCCGCAGCTTGCGTTCTTCAATCTCTTTGCGGAAGCGCTCCGAAACCAGAGCTTCCAGCACCTCCTGACGCAGCTCTTTGGCGAACTTCGACCGGATCAACGATTCCGGAACTTTGCCTGCGCGGAAGCCGGGAATGCGCGCGAGCTTCTGATATCGCTTGGTGAGCTTCTTATACGTCTCCGATACCTCGTCCGCAGGCACTTCCACCGCGATCTCGCGGGTCAGGTCAGGGTTTAGTGCAGGGCCATGGTCGTGCGTGTGCTCGTGGTCATGATCGTGTGCATGTTCATGATCGTGCGAATGCGCACCGGGTTCTGCGCCTGCGGTCTGCTGTTCCTGGGTGCCGGATGTAGCCGGGCTCTGGGTTTCTTCAGTCATTTCGGTGAGATTCAAATCGATTTGCCTTCCAAAAAGTGCCGCACTGGGGTAGCTGAAAAGTGCGATTTTACATGGCGAAAAGTGGCCGGATATTCCGGCGCGCCCCTCCTCCACTCTACGAGGCTTGCTTACAAGGGGTCAAACCCGCATACACCTTACCGGTTGCGGCTGTCACTGGAAGGCGTGAACACTTCCAACCGCACCTTCCACTCCATCGATTGCCCCGGCTGCAGCACGATCATCCCGGAGCCGCCCTGGCCTGTCCACTCCTGTCCAAACGGGTCGGAATAGTTGGTCTCCGGGGCCACGATCAAGTACTTCGCATCTGCCGGTGAATTTACCTCGAGCGCCCGGATGTTCGGCGTCAAAGATGTCATCCGCACTCCCAAATCCGTGAACGGAAAAGTCAGCTCCATCACGGGGCCGCTTTCCAGTAGCTCATGCCGCAGTTCAGCAAAGGTGTCATGTAGAGTCACGCTGCCCAATGCGACGCCTCCCCGCTCCGTGAAGTCGTAGGCTGTCCCCGCAATCGGAGTCATCGTTCCGGTGGGCCGTCCATCGTCGCCAATAGCCAGGCGCGCCTGAGCGGGCAGTCGCAGCCGCAAATGACTGCGATCGCCCTGCACCGAGAACATCGGCCGCCAGCCAAGTCCCGCCGGAGCCGGGGAATCTCCGGTATTCCTCGCTGTGATCGACAGGTCAACCGACTTGCTGCTCAAAAGCGCCCGCACGGTCACCGTCAAGTCCGATGGCCAGCCCGCACTCTCGTCGTGAAGCAGATAGCTCGCCTCGGCTACGCCTCCATCCGGAAGCGCCGACACCTTGGACCCGGTCGCGGGATCCATTAACAGCAGCCCTCCATCTTTGCCGTGGCCGGCCGCCAACTCGTGTCCCTTCCAGACAGCCGCCCCCCCTTCGGCCGAGAGGCGCCCTGCCCAGGGAGCTTCCACCGCCGCACCCATGGCCAGGCTCTGCCCGCCTTCCGCATCTTCTCCACTTCCGGTCATGCTGCGGGTAGCTTCCGCCACTGACGGAGAGTCCAGCAGATCGATCTCACCTCTGCCGGGGACGAACACTCTAATCTGCAGCACATTCATGCCGCGTCCCGGCAACAGGGTCATGGAGGTAAACTCCGGCGCGCTGTCGCCCATCAGTCGCTCGCGCGTCAGCACAATTGGATCCTGGCCGCCCGGCCGGGGTGGCTGAACCTCGGTGTGTTCCGTGGCGATCCTCTGCTTCAGTTTGTGTAGATTGCCGCGTCCGTGCTCCCAATACGCTGCACCCAGCGCCAGATTAAGAACTAAGACCAGCAACGGGGTCATCCACCCTGACCGCGAGAACCGTCGAAGTCTCTGCCGTAC
>JAICMT010000356.1 GCA_025929125.1 Acidobacteriaceae bacterium
TGGTTCTCGAACGACATGGAGTATTGAAACCCGGAACAGCCACCGCCCACCACGCCGATCCGCAGGCCGGCAGGGACGGGATCCTGAGTCGCCATAATCTCCTTCACCTTGGCGATTGCAGCCGGAGTCAGGTTCACCGGCTGAGACTTCGGTGTGGGCGTTCCGGTTACAACCTCAGGGGTCACGGCGGCGGTCGACATGTCGAATCTCCTTGAAAACTTCTGCGCTTCCAGTATATGCGACCGCTTTGGTCGCAGCAAGCAAGCACGCATTTGTTAGATGGGGCTGTCATGTCCGCGGATGCAGGCTGCGAAGGGAACCCGGCGGGATAACGGTCCGGCAGCGCTGCTCAAAATTCAGCGTGTCAGCAGGCGTCCGGCAGCGGTATGCTTATGCCGTCACCCGCAGTTCGGCGCGATGCCCGCGCGCGGCTTCCAAGCTCGAGAGCCCGCGGCGACCGCAAAATGGAGGCTCCCGATGATGCATGCATTGCCCGCCCTGATCGTAATCTGGGCGGTTCTGACCGGAATGTTCTTGGCGCTGCTGGCCTACAACGGGACGATTACCCGCTACGAAGAGAACCAGCTATTTCTGGAAAACGTGAACCCGCGCGAGCAGCAGCGTCAGACCGTGATCATGCGGCGTGTGAACACGGTCCTGCCTTATATCCGCGCGCTCGGCGGTCTCTCCGCGATCATGACGGTGGTGATCATCGGCATCTACACGTGGGACGCATGGCAGCGCATTCAGGGGCCGATGCAGTAGGCCTTCAGCGCCGCAGAAAGTGAGCAGGCCAGAGCCGCGGGTGCGGCTCTGGCCTTTTGCTTGCTCCAAAGCGGAGGCTACACGTTGTACGTGGACGAGGAGACGCGTCCTCCGCGTCCGGTCCAGTTAGTGTGGAAGTACTGGCCGCGTGGCTTGTCGACGCGCTCATACGTATGCGCGCCGAAGAAGTCGCGCTGAGCTTGAAGCAGGTTCGCGGGCAGCCGCTCGGTGCGGTATCCATCGTAGAAGGCAAGCGCAGTAGAGAAGGCCGGTGTGGGAACGCCCACCTCGATCGCGCTCACGATGGCCTTGCGCCAGCTCGCCTGATACTTGTTCAGAGCGTTCGCGAAGAAGTCATCCAGCAGCAGGTTCTGGAGCTTTGCATCCTTCTCGAAGGCCTTCTTAATGTCGCCCAGGAAGACGGAGCGGATGATGCAGCCACCACGCCACATGAGCGCGATTCCGCCCATATTTAGGCTCCAGTTGTACTCCTTCTCGGCAGCGCGCAGCAGCATGTAGCCCTGCGCGTAGCTGATCATCTTGGAGCAGTAGAGAGCGCGGCGCACATCCTCAATAAACGCCTTCTTGTCGGAGATGCTCAGCGTCTTGCCCGGCCCGTTGAGCACCTTTGAGGCGGCCATGCGCTCGTCCTTGAGCGCCGAGAGGCAGCGCGCGAAGACACTTTCGCCGATCAGAGTGAGCGGCATCCCCAGATCGAGCGCCGAGATCGCGGTCCACTTGCCGGTGCCTTTCTGCCCAGCAGTATCGAGGATCTTGTCCACCATCGGCTTGCCGTCCTCGTCCTTCTTGGCAAAGATCTGCGCGGTGATCTCGATCAGATAGCTGTCGAGCTCGCCCTTGTTCCATTCGGCGAAGATGCCGGCCAACTCCTCGGCGCCGAGGCCAAGCGCGTCGCGCAGCAACTGGTAAGCCTCGCAGATGAGCTGGATGTCACCGTACTCAATGCCGTTGTGCACCATCTTCACGTAGTGGCCGGCGCCGTCTTCCCCGACCCAGTCGCAGCAGGGAGTGCCGTCGCTTACCTTGGCGGCGATGGACTGGAAGATCTCTTTCACGGCCGGCCAGGCTTCCTTGTTGCCGCCGGGCATGATGGAGGGGCCGAAGCGCGCGCCCTCTTCGCCGCCGGAGACGCCGGTGCCGATGAAGAGAATTCCCTTCGCGGCCAGCTCGCGGGAGCGGCGGTTGGAATCGGTAAAGAGCGAGTTGCCGCCGTCGATGACAATGTCGCCCTTTTCCAGGTGGGGGAGGACATGCTCGATGGTCTGATCCACCACCTCGCCGGCCTTGACCATCAGCATCACGCGGCGGGGACGCTTGAGCAGCTTGCACAGTTCCTCGGCGGAGTGGGCGCCGACTATCTGGGTTCCCTTGGCTTCGTTCTGGATGAAGTCATCGACCGTGGAGACGGTGCGGTTGAAGACCGCCACCTTGAAGCCGTGGTCGTTCATGTTCAGAACCAGGTTCTGGCCCATTACCGCGAGGCCAATCAATCCAATGTCGCAACTGCCGTTTTCCATTCACTTTCTCCAAATCACAGGGTCCGCTGGCGGACGAAATGTGGTGTTCGAAACAGTTCCAAGTATTTCACCTCCTAAGCAAAGCGGCAGCCGGTTCGGCCGACTCGCGGAGGATCACTTCGACCGAGTGGGTATACCACCTGTCGCGGAGCGTGAGGACGGCGTACTTGCTTCGGGGCATGGTAAGGCGGCCTGCGGGCGGGTACGCCGGCCTAGGGAACTGATAGCCGACGCCGATTTGCGCGTCGGGATGATACCGGGAGCCCTCGCTGCTGCTTTGCTGATCGCTGGTTCTGCCGATCAGTTCGGCTGTAACGGCAGTACTGAACTGCACCGCGGCAGTGGGCCATCTCTGCGGTCATGTCGTTCAATCTCCCGCGCAATTGGACCCGATGGTTCTTTGCACAATACCCGATAGAGCGTTGTCATCTGGGGTCGCGCAGATGTTCCTTGTAAGTCGCCGGAGGGCTAACGAAATGAAGACAAGACTGGCGATTCTCGCTGTGGCACTGTGCAGCGCAGTGTGCTACTCGAAAAACCCAAACAAGCCGACTTCATCCAGCGGATTCTTTGATCCCGCTCGGCTGATCTCGGCGAGTCAGCACGGACAAACGACCAAATTGGGAACTGGTTACAGCTTTACCGAAGGTCCGGCGGTGGACCGGCACGGAAA
>JAICMT010000005.1 GCA_025929125.1 Acidobacteriaceae bacterium
CGAGTAGGAGCGGCATCCAGGCTGCCGCGAGCAACTCTGCGTAGGCGGTCCGCTCGTAGGCAGTAAACAGCATGTAGGGATTCAGGATGTAAACGACCGAAGCGAGCAGTGCCGCGCCTGGTCTGGAATAAGCGCGAGCGGCGCGGTACATCGTGAGGCCGGAGGTAGTCAGGCAGATCCAGGTATAGAGGATGGGCGCTGCGGCCCAAGCGCCTTCCGCACTGAGGCGTGGAATGTGGGTAAGCAGCAGCCCAATCAGCGCACCCAGCGCCCACGATAAGGGTGGGTAAAAGACGAAGCGAGGCTCGCCGGCATTGAACGCAGCGCTGAAAGCCCATCGCGGATAGAGGGTTCCATGAGCAAACTGCCGGACCGCCTCCATCCAGTTCAGGAGATGGAAGTGAAAATCGTGCCCATACGAGGGACCATGAACTGCGAGTGGAGCGACAGCGATTGCCGCTGCCACAGGAATCCCCAGCAGCCAAAGGCGATCGGCGGCGGAAGCATTCATCGCGGCATGAGAGTCAGGGTGTGGGTTGCCGTTCCCTGCGGAATGCCGCTGTTGAAGGGTAACAGGTACGTGCGGCCGTGCAGCCAATCCTGAAACTGGTCGAGGAACCACGGGCTCACCGGATTTCCGGACTGACCTGTGACGATATCCAGCGTGGTGCGGTCGGGGTTTCCGAGATCGGTGGTAAAGCGCTGCGATGGCCCGAAGGCACGGCCCATCTGTTTTACGGTAGTCAGATCTCCGCTGTGCCCCACGGGGCCGGTGCCGGCACGTACGCCGAGCAGAAGCGGGATCAGCCGATTGACGGAGAGGAACGGATGTTCGATATCGAGCGGATAGGCCTTACCCCATGTCCATTTGGTTAAGTCTTTGGGGGCTTTGGCGTCGGCGAGGCCGCGCCGCGTGACCGCAGCCAGGAAATCGTTCCAGTTCGCGTAGCCAGGCGGCAGCCAGCGGGCGGGAGTATGCGTGATGAGTTCCTCCTCCACGCTGTCCTTCTCGCCCCAGTCATAGAACTGCCACAGGTTGCCGGTGCGAGCGACATCCGGCGAGAGGCCCTTAACCTTGGAGAGGTCCGTGCCCGAAGCAAGCTGCTGTGCGAACTGCGGCACCAGTTTGGGGATCAGCAGCATGGGCCAGAAGGCCTGGCGCGCCGAATTGACGATGGCCGGAGCCGCGGAGTCGGTATCGACACTGCCGTTCCATTTACGCAGGATATCGGCGGCATCGCGCAAGGATTTGTCCTGCTTGAACGAATCGTTGGAATGGTCGATCGAGTACACCAGCCGTTGCGCGATCACCTGATCCAGTTCCGAGAACACGTCGTCCTGAAGCGCGAGCATGTCATTCGGAGAGAGCGGATGCTCCGAATCAAAAGCGGCCGAGGCGCCTGGAGCCTGCACCTTCGCCACGATGGACTGGAGTACCCGATAGATGCGCTCGGTCCTATAGGGCGCCATCCAGTTCAACGTGATGGGATAGCGGTATCCATCCGGGGTAACCCGGGCGTTGGCTGCTGCCAAATAGCCGTGCGGCGGGTCGATGGTCTGCGGCAGCTGATCATAAGGGATGTACCCTGCCCACTCGTGCGTTGCTGCGTCGGCAGCGCCGGTATCGATGGGGACGGGCGAAAGTGGCGCCGGGTTGTTCACATCGCCGCGGGTAGGAATCCGACCAATTGCGTGATAGCCAATGTGGCCTTGCGCATCGGCATAGACAAGACTCTGCGGCGGGCCACCAAAGGAAGAGAAGGCGTTCACCAGGCTGACGCCGTCGACTGCAGTATTGACCGCATAGAACGGCGCGATCAGGTTTGCCGGATCGTAGATGGTCCAGCGCAGGCTGATGGAACGGGTTTCACCGGGGAAGATGCTGGTGACGATGGGGGTATCGGCGTCGCCGTGATGCGTCAGCGGAACATCAAGCGTGACCGTCCCGCTGCCGCGCACTTGGATCATCTCCCGCTTATATTGCACCGAGCGCCAGATGCCGTCAGAACCCTGGTATTCGGCTCCGCCTGCAGTACCGCGCGTCCGCTCGATATAGAGATCCTGCACGTCGGCACCGAGGTTTGCGAATCCCCACGCCACTTGATCATTGCGACCCGCAATGACGAACGGTGTTCCAGGCAGCGTCACTCCGGCCGCGTGGAAGGGAGCCATTGGAGCGTTGTTTGCGGCGCGCAGGTCAGCCTCGTACCACAGGCTCGGCACTGAGAGGGCAAGGTGCATGTCGTTGGAGAGGAGCGGCTTGCCGGAATCCGTATGCGAGCCCGCAACCACCCAGGCGTTCGATCCGGCAACACAGGATGCGCATGGCATATGAAACAGCGCCAGCGTACGCTGAAGTGCAGCCAGAGTAGTCGTGCTGACAGCACCGGAGCTCTTTCGATTCTCGCCCTCCTGCGATTCGTCCAGCGGAATCTCTTTGAACTCCGGCATGGGAGCCGTAGCGTCCGGCAGAGGCTGGGTGGGAGGATGATCTCGCCACGACCCGACAGGGTAGAGATCTGCCATCAGTTCCGGCGACAGGTGCTGCGCGATCGCCTCGCGGTTCAGCTTCTGGGTGAAACTGGTGGTCAACTCCTGATACATGGCGAGCCCAACCAGCAGGCAGTCCCGTGGCGACCAAGGCGACGGCTGGTACCCCAGCAGGCGGAACTCGATGGGCAAATGCGAGCGTTGGGATGCGATGGCCGCGTTCACTCCGCGCGAATACACCTCAAGCCAATGCTTCTGATCTGCGGGCATTGCCAGCCAAGCGCGGTCAGCCGCCGCACGAATTTGCAGCGTGCGCTGCAGCCGGTCATGATCGAGAAGGCCCCGTCCCTGCAACGCTGCGAGTTCACCGGCGGCGTGCCGCCTGAGAATATCCATCTGCCAGAGACGGTCCTGGGCGGTCACAAAGCCCTGAGCCATGACCAGGTCGTCCATGGATGCGGCGCTGATGTGGGGTACGCCGTGTGCATCACGGACCACTGTCACTGGCGCGCTGAGGCCGTAGAGAACAAGCTGGCCGTCCGTGTGCGGCAGGCTCTCCGCCATCGCCTGACGGTAAAAGTGCCGAGTCAGGAAAAATCCAGCGACTAACAGCACGACAATTACCAGGAGTATCCAGGCGCCGATCCGCGTGCGCCGTCTGCGAACAGGGATCGGCTCAGCGGAATGGTCTGAATCGGGCGCCGGAGTTAGCGGCGGCGTGGCTGGTCTGCTGCGAAAGCGGAAGCGATTCCGGCGGGGGGAAGTTGGATCGTCCAGGCTCATGGTCTACCCGCAAGTCTAATCCAGCGCCAGTGTTGGGGGAGACTTGTCTGTACTCCCAGAAGCTCTGCCGTAAGGGGCATTGCTTCGGAGGGAAAACAAGACGACACATGCGCTTAGCGCGACCACCGGGAGTACCAGTACACTGCCCTCGGGCCCGGTCAACCCTCCTGAGATTGCGGTGCGGCCAATGGGATGTGAAGCCATGAGCTGGCCGCGAATCACTGTCCCGCTGTTTCCGACGCCGTAGAAGAAGGATTCCATCCAATCCCAGGTCGCATGAAAGCCGATGGCCCACCAGAGCGAGCCAGTTCTCCAGATGCTGAAGCAGAAGACCAATCCAATGAGACCGGCCGCGAAGAGACCAATGGTCGATTCGCCCGAGTTGGACCGGTGCACCAGGCCGAATACGCATGAGGTCAGCAGAGCAGAGATCCAGAATGCGATGCCTGCGCTGTGCCGGAGACCGAGCTGATTGCACATTCCCTGAATCCCACGATTCAATGCGTGCAGTGGATAACCGCGAAACAACAACTCTTCAAAGAGAGCAACGATAAAGAAAGCGAGTAGCCACACCCCCGCATACTCCACGGCTCGAGCTCCGGAGAGCAATCGGGCGTCGAATGCGAGCGCTCCGGCAGCCCTAAGGGCCAACACGAGAATGGAAAGGAGTGCCGCTCCCCACACCGCTCCTGCGAACAGGTGACGGCTGGAGCGGCTGTCTCCGAGACCAAAATCCCGGAATCGGTGTCCCTCAATGCGCGCCATCACCCAGGTGCTGAGCGCAACACACGCCAGCGAGTTCGCCTCTGCGGCGATCATAAAGATCGGAGACATCGGTTGAGTGGCTTCTGCGGCGTGCGGCAACAGCGACCGGAGCAGCGGATGGAGCAGCATCCCGAACGCCAGCCACATCGCGACGAACAGCAGCAGCCCCCAGCCAGCTCGTAGACCCTCCGGCCCGGAGAAGATCTCGTGCAGTCCGATGCTGGAGTTTTGCTTCTGCGGTGAGTCCGTGTCTTGCAAAGTACCCCTCTGCGCAAGAGCTTACACGCGAAGGTTCAGTCGAGCATCCGCGTGCAGGAACTTGACAGCAGGCGACTGCACATCGATGCTTAGAGATTCGCGGCAACTGGCACACGGGTTTGAGCAGCGGTGCCTGGCTGCAGCCCGGTATGAGGAGGCTTACTCGTTTGAAGTGTGGCGTTTTTTATCACGATCATTGCTTTGACGGCGCGTGTTCGGCGTCTATCTTCACGCGCTTCCATCGCGAGTGCATCGGCACGGCGCAGGAGTTCTCCTATATTGGCTTGATGCATCGGGCAGGCTCGCTGTTTGATGAGTCCGCATTCGTGGATGGCGAGAACGCAATCGTCGACTTCAAATACTTCACCTCTCCCCGGGTGACCTGGTGGTTCGACCATCATCAGAGTGCCTTCCTCACGCCGGAGGACCATAAGGATTTCCTGAACTGGCAGGCGAACGCGCAGGACAAGCGGAAAGGGGGCAAGTTCTACGACCCCAACTACATCTCATGCACCGGCCTGATTGCCGATGTTACCCGCGAGAGGTTCGGCTTCGACACGGCGCCTCTGGCGGAGCTGATCTATTGGGCCAACATCGTCGATGGCGCCAAGTACGAGAGCGCCGAGGCCGCGGTGGAGATGGCCGCCCCAGCGATGAAGCTGACGATGGTGATTGAGAGCTCCGGCGAGGGTTTTGTCCCGCAGATGATTCCCTTGCTGACTGAGATGAGTCTGCAGCAGGTGCTTGATCAGCCATTCGTTCAAAAGGAGCTCGGACCTTTGATGGAGCGCCATCGGGCCGGCATCGAGCTGCTGCGTCAACGAACGATGCTGGATCGCGGCGTTGTGACTTTCGACATCACGGATCGGCTGACCGAGGGTTACAACAAGTTCATTCCCTACTACCTGCATCCAGCGGCAACCTACAACGTAGGCCTGAGCCGCTCCAGCTTTCGAACCAAGGTTTCGGTGGGCACCAATCCCTGGACCAAGGTTCCGGTTGAGAATCTGGCCAACCTGGCGGCGATCTGCGAGAGATATGGCGGCGGTGGACACGCGCGCGTCGGGGCGGTCAGCTTCCCGCCGGATCAAGAAGACACGGCCCGCAAAGCTGCCGCAGAGATTGCGGCAGAGTTACGGGCTCGGGCCTGAGCAGCCTTCGGCTACAGCTTCAACTTCGCGACAAACGGCAGCTTACTGATGTCGTTGAAGATGACCATTGCGGCAAACAACACGATACAGACAAATGCAATCTGGTAGATCCGTTCTTTGACGGGCATGGGTAGATCGCGCTGGAACAGGCTCTCCACGATGAGCAGGAAGATCATGCCGCCATCCAGAATGGGGAAGGGAAGCAGGTTGAACAGGGCCAGATTGATGGAAATCTGAGCCACGGTTCCGATTAGCGGTAGCCATCCCGGTGCTTCAGCTGCTTCATGCACCACCTGCCCAATTCCGATTGGCCCCGAGAGGCTCTTGACTGAGATGTGGCGTTCGAACATCTTGCGCAGAACTTCCACAATCAGAAGCGAGCTCTTCTTATTGAACTGCCACGACTCCTGCAGAGATTGCCGGAACGAGAGCTGTTGAATCCGCACTGGCGGTTCGGCAGCGCGAAATCCGAGATGATACGCCTGAGTGCCGTCGCCCGAATCACTCAACTCCGGCTTTATCACCAGGGAGAGCTGTTTGCCGTTTCTCAGGATGTCGAGCGTCGCGGGCTGGCCTTTCCGGTCGGCTAGATACCGCAGCAGCGCTGGAATGGAACGGATCTGGAGTCCATCGATGGAGAGGATCTGATCCCCGGGCTTCAACCCCGCGCGATCGGAAGGTCCGCCGGGCACCGGAGTATTGACCTTGAGCGGCTCTTCCTGCATCCGCGGATCGAGTCCCAGCGCCAGCGCGTCGTCCAGGGTGAAGTCTTCCGATTTGTCTTTGAGGGTAAGGGGAACCGAGGTGTTTATGCGCTTCCCGTTATGGAGGAAGGAGAGCGGAACGGTCTGGTTCGCGCTTAATTTTGTGCGGTTGAGGATGTCCTCCCAGGTGGGATTCTCAACCTTCTCAAAATGCACGATCGTATCCCCGGAGGCTACTCCGGCCTTAGCCAGCGGCGAGTCTGGTGGCACATAGTCGGTGACGGCCGGGCCGGACCGGTACTGGTCCACCTCATTGTGGAGCATGAATACGCCCGTCATCAGCCCGAATGCCAGGATCAAATTCGCGACCGGGCCGGCCACGGCGATCAACATGCGTTGCCAGCGGGGATGATTGTTCAACTCGCCGGGGTCATTCGAGACCTCTTCGCCCGGAATTTCCCCCGCCATCTTGACATAGCCACCCAGCGGCAGCAGGTTGATGCGGTAATCGGTGCCGTTGTGGATGAAGCCCACCAGGCGCTTTCCGAAGCCGACGGCGAAGGCCTCCACCCGGACACCGCACCACTTGGCGACGATGAAGTGGCCGAACTCGTGGACCAGCACCATCAGCCCGAGCACCAGAAGGAGTTGAACGATTGTCGCCATCGATGAAGAAAGTATCCTTTATGCCGTCGCCTGACTGTTCCGGCCTGTGTCCTTGCCAACCCGCTTGTATTCTTTCGCAATCCCACCGGCCGGTCGAGCCAAATCCTTCAGGCAGAGCTCACTGCGGCAGCTCGTTCCGAGATCACACGCCGGGCACACTCTCGTGCTGCCACGTCCGCGTTGAGTACGTCCTGGATAGACGCTGCTCTGCAGGCAGGCGTTTCCGCGAGCACCTGTTCGATTGTACGTGCGATGCCGGGAAAGGTTATGCGACCTTCGAGGAATGCAGCCACAGCGATCTCGTCTGCTGCATTTAATGCGATGCAGGCGGCCTGCCCGGACCCGGCTGCCTCGTACGCCAGCCGGAGACAAGGGAAGCGCTCCAGATCCGGTTGGCTGAAGTCCAACTGGCTCAGTGCAGAAAGATCGAAGGTAAGGTGCGGTGCTTCGGGCCGCTCGGGATAGGCCAGCGCATACAGGATCGGAAGGCGCATGTCCGTTACCGAGATCTGCGCCAGAATGCTGCCATCCACAAACTCGACCAACGAGTGCACTGTGGACTGAGGATGGATCGTAACCCGTACCTTGGCTGGGGGGAGGTCGAACAGCCGGCAAGCCTCAATGACCTCGAAACCCTTGTTTATCATGGTCGCGGAATCAATCGTAATTCGTTGGCCCATAACCCAGGTGGGATGCTTGAGCGCCTGGGCGGGTGTGATGTTCTCAAACTCGCGCAACGGTGTATTCCGGAATGGGCCACCGGAAGCCGTGAGCCATATCTGCTTCACCTCGCTGGGCTTACCGCCGCGCATGCACTGGTGCACCGCGTTGTGTTCGGAGTCGATGGGCAGCAACGCCACGCCGCGCTCGCGCGCCGCTTCCAAAATCAGCTCCCCTGCCGCGACCAGGCACTCCTTATTGGCGAGGCCTATGGTCTTTCCGGCGCACACTGCCGCATAGGTCGCCTCCAGACCAGCGACCCCAACGATTGCGGAGACAACGAAGTTTACTTCGGGAAGAGTTGCGACCTCTACCGCCCCCGCGGACCCGTACACGACGCCGATCCCAGTGATGCCCGCAGACCGCAGCCGTCCGATCAGCGTGCCGGCAAGCTCCTCAGTGGCCATGGAGACCAGCTTCGGTCGCCACCTGGAACACTGCTCGAAGGCAGCGTCGACGTTCCTCCCGGCGGCCAAAGAAGCCACCTGGTATCGGTCGGGGAAGGATTCGCAGATCGAAAGAGTGCTCTGTCCGATAGATCCGGTCGAGCCGAGAATGGCAAGCGTTTTCACTAGCTTGTATTTTCTCAGAATTGCCTGTGGCTGACACTCGTCCCGCCGGGGAGACGCCCTTACTAAAACCGTCCCGGGCCAACCGCATCTTTGAGGAGCAAGACGCACCACAACACCGGAGCGGCGAGCAGAAGCGCATCGATCCGATCCAGGATTCCGCCATGGCCGGGCAGCATGGCGCCGGAATCTTTGACCCCAGCGCCTCGCTTGATAGCTGATTCCAAAAGATCACCGAGCTGTGCCGCAAGGTTTATCACCACTGCAAGCAATACCGATTGCCACACTGGCTCTACGATATGCAACAGGGTGTCGCCGCGCCGAAGCAGATATTCTCCGCCATACACAATGGCAAGCCCGGCGAGCACACTTCCGGCAAGGGAGCCGATCGAGCCCTCCCAGGTCTTCTTGGGGCTCAGCGCAGAGAGCCGGTGCCGGCCGAACATCCGGCCCGTGTAGAGTGCCACGATGTCGCCCGCCCAGACGCACACCATCAGAAACAACAGCAAAGGCTTCCCGTCCTCGCGCATCCAGATCAGAGGCAGCAGGCTCAGCGGGTAGGCCACATACACCAGCCCGAACACCCCGAGCGCTGTATCAGGAAGAACACGTTCTACATTATTGCGAAAGGCTGTCCAGGCCATCAGCACTATCATCAGCAGGCCGATCACTGGGAGCTCGGCCTCCTGGTAGTGATACTCGGGCAGGGTGAACAGAAATACAGCTGCGGTGCCGGACAGCATCCACCAAAGCGGGACGCGCGCACCCGAGGGACGGGTCAGCGCCAGGAATTCATATGCGGCCAACTCCGCTACCAGACACGTGGCAGCGCTCAACATCCAGGGCTGCCCGCGGAAGATCAGCGCAACCACGCAGGCAATCAGAACGATCGCTGTAAGGACTCGTTTCATACGAAGGGCAGCGCCTAGAGCAGGATACATGGAACAGCCGAATCTCCGAATCGATGAACCGCTTCGCCGCTGAATCTCAGCCGGCGAGCATATTTCCTGTATCAGCATCTTCGAATTGACAGACCGATTACGCGAAAGCTGAACCAACAACCTGGTTCGGTGGAAAACGCGCTGCTCGACTTTTGCGTCGTACTCAAAAGGAATCCCCATTCAAGGGACTTACCGAGCTGAACGAGGAGAGTACGACATTGGCGCAATATAGGGGTGTTGTGAAGTGGTTCAATAACGCGAAAGGCTACGGCTTTCTCGGACGTGAAGGCGGTCCCGACGTCTTCGTGCACTACAGCTCGATTCAGATCGACGGATACAAGAGTCTGAAAGAGGGCGATGAAGTCGAGTTCGACATCATCCAGGGATCCAAGGGCCCTCAAGCGGACCAGGTGGTCAGGCTGAAAGATGCAGGTCCGCGGGAGTCTTCCGCCGCCGCAGCCTAGGGATCGATTGCAGCCATTTGAGCGGCTTTCACCGAGCAGCCGCTCCTCTCAGGTTTAGGATGAGAGGTCTGGGACTGACGAGCGACTCAAGTTCCTCGTGAGGTCCGGGCCTCTTCGTGCCTATGGACAATATTGCTATTGCGCGGCTGCTGGATGAGACCGCCGCGCTTCTCGAGATCGATGCGGCGGACCCGTTCCGCATTCGCTCGTACCGCCGCGCAGCCGAGGCGGTCGAACAGCAGACCACCTCTCTTGCAAGTCTGGTCGCTGAAGATCCCAAGCAGTTGCTCGCCATTACCGGGATCGGCAAAGGCATGGCCGCCAATATCGCCTCCATTGTCGAAAGCGGAACTCTGCCCTTGCGCACAGAACTGCTTCAGAAGTACAAGCCCTCGATGCTGGAATTGCTGCGCCTTCCGGGGATGGGGCCCAAATCTGTGGCGCTGCTCTGGTCCGCACTCGGAGTCGCCGATCTGGACTCGCTCGAAGTGGCGGCGCGTGAGGGTAAGCTCGCCAGCCTTCCCCGAATGGGGGAAAAATTTGCGGCCAAGCTGCTGAAAGGCATTGAGGATTATCGCAAGAACTCCAGCCGATTCCGGATCGATCGTGCTGGCGAGCAGGCAGAGCGCATTGCCGCCCTGATCCGCGAGTTCCCCGGCATTGAGGAGGTTACTCCGGCCGGGTCGCTCCGGCGCGGGCGCGAAACCGTCGGGGACCTCGACCTGCTCGTCACCGGACCAGCCTGCGAGCACGACCGGGTCGCGGCGGCGGTCGAATTTGTAGCCAGCCTCCCGTTGATCGACAAGCTGTTAGCTCGCGGGCAGAACAAGGTCAGCTTCACCTTGCGCAATAACCTGCAGGTGGACGTTCGCCTGCTCCCACGAGCCAGCTACGGAGCTGCACTCCAGTATTTCACCGGCTCCAAGCATCACAACGTCAGCCTGCGTCAGCGGGCGATTAAACGCGGCCTCACGCTCTCCGAGTACGCGCTCCTCCGGCTGGAGGACAACGCCATTGTCGCTGCCGCTTCGGAAGAGGAGATTTACCGTGCGCTCGACCTGGACTACATCCCACCCGAACTGCGCGAGAACTGCGGCGAGATTGAAGCAGCGGCAGCCAAATCCCTGCCTCAGCTGATCACTCGAGCCGATATCCGCGGCGACCTCCACATGCATACGGACGCGACCGACGGCCGCGATACCATCCGGCAAATGGCCGAAGCTGCCCTCCAGCGGGGTCTTAGCTACATTGCCATCACCGATCACTCGAAAAATCTTGCGATGACAAATGGGCTGGACGACGCCCGTGCTCTCGAACACGTTCGCCGTATCCGAGAAGTGGATTCCGAACTCCGGAGAGATTACGGCGGAAGGATCCGAATCCTTCCTGGAATCGAGGTGGATATCCTCGCCGACGGCGCCATCGATCTCGAGGATTCGACTCTTGCACAGATGGATATTGTGATTGCCAGTGTGCACTCCGCATTCGCGCAGCCGCTGGAAGAGATGACCGCACGCGTGCTGCGGGCTTTGGAAAATCCACACGTGCGCATTCTGGGCCACCCTACCGGACGCAAGGTTCTCAGTCGCGAGCCGTACGCCATTGACATGGAACGTGTGCTGCGCCGCGCCAGCGAACTCGGCGTGGCGGTTGAACATAACGCAAGCCCTGCACGCGCCGATCTCTCGGACATCCATCTTCGCCGCGCCCGCGAGCTTGGCTGCGGCATCGTGGTCAATACAGACGCGCACTCCACCGAAGAGCTGGATCTGATGCGGTTTGGAATTACACAGCTCCGCCGAGCGTGGCTGTCCGCAGCCGATGTGCTCAACACGCTGCCGAGCGCGGACGCCCTGTTAGACCGCCTTCGCCCCAAGCCGCGTTGAATCGGAAGGGCTTCCCGTTTCAAAAGTTTGTAGCGAGTTCTTCCGCGTTTGATGGCTTCAAAAAAGAATCACTGTTATCGCTGCAAACCGTCAATCAAAAACAACCAAACGGGCCAGTGCCGACCCTAAGCGTAGGAGTGGATTCGCGGCCCGCACGTCTCGCGTGCCTGCGCTTATCCGGCAGGCTGCATTGCAAGTGGCCCTAATTAAGAACCACTCATTCAGGAGAAATCCTTATGGCAACTACGCGAATGTCGAAAGCCGCTATTGGCCTTGCAGCGTCACTTCTGCTGTGTGCTGCTCCCGTCCTGGCGCAGAGCTCGATGGGCGGATCGCAGTCCACTCCGGCCGGCTCCCGCTCGAACGGCAGCACTGGCGCAGCAAGCTCAGGTCAAATGAGCCGCAGCTCTGCAGGCACGATGAACGGTGCTTCGCAAAACGGCAGTATGCAGGCTGATTCCAGTATGGCCGGAGATTCCGGTAAGGTGACTGCGGGCGATAAGCACTTCATGCAGGAGGCGATGGAAGGCGATATGGCGGAGATTCAGCTCGCTCAGCTGGCTCAGCAGAAGGCCTCCAGTGATAAGGTCAAGCAGTTCGCGCAGCGCATGATTGACGACCACACGAAGCTGGACGCTCAGATCAAGCCAATCGCGCAGCAGTTTGGGGTCGAAGCCCCTACTGAACTCTCGGCCAAGCACAAAGCAGTGGAATCAAAGCTCCAGGGCCTGTCTGGTGAGCAGTTTGACCGCGAATACATCCGCGACATGGTTGCGGATCACCGCGAAGATCATCAGGCCTTTGTGCGGGAAGAGTCCAGTGCCAAGGACCCAACACTCAAGAATGCAGTCACTGAGGCCGCGCCGATCATTGGCGACCACCTGCGCATGGCGCAGGACGTTGAAAAATCACTCAATGGAAAAGGCGCGGCCAGCTCGATGTAAGCACTCCAAACGCAGCAAGCACTTGGGCGGACTTATCACTGTCCGCCCGATTTTTTTAACGTCGGCGCGAGCTCCGGGGTTCGCAGCAGCAGCCAGATCAAAAGCAGAGCCCCGAAGTACATATAGCTTTGCA
Source organism: Acidobacteriaceae bacterium (assembly GCA_025929125.1). Classification (GTDB taxonomy): domain Bacteria; phylum Acidobacteriota; class Terriglobia; order Terriglobales; family Acidobacteriaceae; genus Edaphobacter. The sequence continues at coordinate 12,475 of JAICMT010000005.1, forward strand.
GCACATTCAGCACCGGGAACGGCGCAAAGTAGTTGAGCGGCGAAAGAAAATCTGCAATCAGGACCCAAGCGACCGCAAGCCACAACGCTTGCCCTGCTCCGCGGCGGAGTAGGGCAAACCACAACCAAACAAAGATCCCGATCATGACGCCGTAATGGTGCTCCCATGCCATAGGGGTCGCGATGACGCACACTACGCCCATAACTCCGAGATCAGCCATGCTGCCCGCCCGCTCTCGCCATGGATATGCAAGGGCCAGCAGAATCAGCGCCGCACTGGTCGCCAGCGTCGTGTAGTACACCCAGGGCACAAAGGGCGGGTACACATAAGGATGGTAGGGCAGGTTTTCGCCGTTAAAGATGGCCCGGTTCAGCAGCCCGAACATGGACTGATTGGCGTAATGCGGCTGCGCCTTTCGGCTCAGCCCGGACAGAACGCGGAGGTAATCCAGATTGTTCCGCAGCCCAAAGGCAGCGACGGAAGCCACCGCGCCAGCGGCCAGGGTCGCAAACCCAGCAAACAAGGCGCTCCACCTGCGACGCAGCGCAGTCCACAGAAGCAATAACCCGAACTGCGGCTTCACCATTGTGAGCAGCGCCATGGTGACTCCGGCGAGCCGTGGGTTTCCCTTCATCCAGAACAGCAGCAGCAGAGTAAAAAAAACATCCAGGAAGATCTGCGCCTGGCCCAGAGAGAAGGCCAGCGTAATCGACATAAAGAAGAAGGCACCCAGAGCCGTTGCCATCGCCGCCTGCCAACTCAACCGATCACCACGGCAACGTACGACCTCCTTCGCGATGATTACGGCCAGCAGAACCACAGCCCATACGGCCAGCCACGAGGCGATCATCAGAGCCCGATATACCGAGGCATCGCTCATGCCGGCGCGCTTCATCCAGAGCAGCGGAAGAATCGACGTGAGTGGATAGATCAGCGTGTCGTACAGCTTCGCCTGGTAGATCGGCGGTGTCGGGTGCTGGAGATAGGAGTTCACAGAACCCAGCATGGGTCCCCAAGAGTCCGTGGCCTGCCAGAAGTGGAAGAAATGCCAATACCGAATGCGCATCTCGTCCACGCCCGTATGAAAGACAAAATGAGCGATCAGCTTGAAACCAGCATTCGCCGCCAGAAGGTTCAGCACGACGAACCACAGCATTCGGCGGTCACTCCGGGCATCGATCGGGAGACCGGGGTGCACGTCCTCGGGTGTCGCGGACTGGGCCATTGGGCGCTCGCGTTCTATTATCGCAACCGGAGCGGTCAAAACTTACTCAGGCTTTGGGCCTCACCCGCACGAACAGCGTTATCCTATTGAGAGTGGAGCTAATCGCCACATCTCAGGAACCTGCCCGGCCTCTGGCCACGGCACGCGCTAAATCCCGGCCCGGGTTGATGGCCGATTACGCCACGCTGTTCAAGGTGCGGGTCTCGGCTCTAGTCATGATCACCGCCGCTGCGGGGATATACCTGGGCTGCCTGCGCTCCGGCATCAGCCCGTTCAACGCGGACATGACCCAGGCCATCCTGGGCATTGCCGTCGTCACCTGCGGATCCAGCGCACTGAACCAGGTGCTGGAGCGATCAAGCGATCGTCTGATGCTGCGCACGCGAAATCGTCCCATGGCAGCAGGGCGCATCGGGCTGGCACACGGGTTGACCGTAGGGTTCTCCTGCGTCTTCGGCGGAACGCTCTTCCTGGCTCACGCAACCAACCCGCTTACCTGCGTTCTCACCCTGCTTACGGCGGTAGCCTACGTGGGCATCTACACGCCACTCAAGCGGTTCAGCACGATCAATACCTTCGTTGGGGCGTTTCCTGGCGCGCTACCGCCACTCATCGGTTGGACGGCTGCCCGCGGTGTCATCGAGTGGCCGGGCGTCGCACTGTTCCTGATCCTCTTCCTGTGGCAGTTTCCGCACTTCATGGCGATCGGCTGGCTCTATCGCGAGGACTATGCGCGCGGCGGCATCCGCATTGCCGCTACAGTTCCAGATATCGCCTATGCCTCCCGCTCGACTGCCGTCCAGGCCGTCTTCTACGCCATTCTTTTGATCGCAGCCGCGCTATGGCCGTTTCTGCTGGGCACTGCTGGAGCCGTTTACGCCGTGGCAGCGGTGATTCTCTCGGCGGGTTACCTCTGGTACAGCGTCCGGTTCGCAGCCATCGTCCGCAGCCCTGATCTGAACTCCGAAGCAACCTCGCAGCGCAGACCGGCGCGTCAGCTTTTGCACGCTTCCATCGTGTACCTTCCGCTGTTGCTCGCCTTCATGATGCTGGACGCGCGCGGCCGGTTGATGTTCTAGACTCGCAACAGAACGCATGTCCTCAACTCTCAAGCCCAGCAGCCTGCGTACGCCAGCCTCCGCCGTTATCGGCATTCTGGTGCTATCGGCGCTGGCCAGCGCACTCATCTGCTGGCTGGTCTACTACCATGCGCCCACCGATGTCGCCGGAACACACCTGCATTCGCTGCCGTTGGTCAACGCCGTCTTGAACGCGCTCGCCACTCTTGCTATTGTGACCGGGTACGTTGAGATCCGGCGCCGGCGCGTCCTGGAACATCGCGCCTCGATGCTGTTTGCCTTTTTCTTCTCCTCCATCTTTCTCGTCTCCTATCTGGTCAACTTCACGCTGCACGGCGAAACCAAATTCAACCGGCTGAGCCCGTGGTGGCCGTTCTACTGGAAGCTGCTGGCGTCCCACATCGTGTTGTCGATCGTTGCCCTTCCTCTGATCCTGATTA
>JAICMT010000048.1 GCA_025929125.1 Acidobacteriaceae bacterium
ATGTCCGTGCCTATCCCAAGCAGTACGCGATCCTGCTCGCGGTCGAGCTCTGCTCACTCACCTGGCAGCGCGACGACGCTTCCATGGCGCACATCGTCGCTAGCGGCCTCTTTGGGGATGGCGCCGCCGCGGTTGTGATCGCAGGCGAGGACACGGAGCTCGCGAAGCGCCCGCGCAGCACGAAAAATCCTTGTCCCAGAATCGTGGATACCCGTTCGACCTTCTATCCCGATACCGAACACCTCATGGGCTGGAAGATCAATCACACCGGCTTCAACATCGTGCTGTCGGCGGACGTTCCTCAGCTGGTTCGAAGCGAATTGCGCAGTACCGCTGAGGCCTTCCTCGAGGACAACAATCTGACGATGTCAAACATCTGCAGCTACATCTTCCACAGCGGCGGCCCGAAGGTTCTGCAGGCCATGGAAGCTGCGCTGGAGTTACCTCCCAACGCACTGGAGTCTTCTTATAACAGCCTTCGGCAGCGAGGGAATTTGTCCTCCGCGTCGGTGCTGACCGTCATGCAGGATTTCCTGCATAATAAGCCGGGCAGCCCAGGCTGCTACAGCATGATGGGCGCCATGGGGCCGGCGTTCTGTTCCGAACTGCTTCTGCTGCAGTGGTAGAAGGGTATTGGCAAAGCCCCTAAATAGGAAAGGGAGCCCGAAGGCTCCCTTTCTTATTGCTCGTGCGTTGTTCCGTTAGACCGCGAACTTGCGGCGTGCCAGTGCAACGACTCCGAGTAGACCGCTGCCCACGAGGGCGAGCGAAGCCGGCTCAGGAGTTGCTGCCAGGGCGGAAGAAGATGCCGAGAAGGAGGTCAGAGTTGCGACCGCCTGACCAGGCGCATACTGCGAGGTGAACGTGAAGGTCGCAGGTCCGGAGGTGCCGGAGAGAGGACCGGAGGCGGTGAAGAATCCGGATCCACTCGCGTTCAGGCAGGTGCTGCCGGAGCCGCAGCCGAGGGTGTTGTTCGTGATGTAGGTAGCAGAGTAGTTGGTCATATCGAACGTGAAGACCTCACCACCCGAGCCATTGATCGTGAAAAGGGGAACGAAGCCGCTGGTAAACGGCGGATTTGGGGGCAGGTTGTTGGTGCCCTGTGTGTAGGGAAGTGCGCCAGACAGGAAGTTGATCGCCGTTCCCTGGCTGAGATAGGTTGCGAAGTCCCCGCCCAATGCACCATTGATCTGCGAGGAGAAGAACTGAATTGTGTTCGTAGTGAATTGATCGGTGCCTGTAGCAGAAAAGTATCCGGATACTGAGGCGGCATGGGCAGTAGTTACGCTGCCAACTGCCAAGACAGTGAGTGCGGCAAGGCGCTTTAGCATAGGGGGTCTCCAGGTAAAAAAGGTGTTCAACGTGCGAGAATGTTTTTCGCACTATTGAAACGTGAGACACCAACTATGGACAGCAGGGTTGCCTCGGTGTTGCTCAGAATGAAAATTCCCGTTGTCTTTTTAGCTAGCCCCCCTGCCACCGGTGGCACAACCTTCTCCGACGATTGCGCTGCGGCATGAGGCGGGAGGGTCAGGGTTGGGCTTCTCCGGCGGGGGCCACTACAGCTCTCGTGTTGCTTACATGTCTCAATTTTGTCAATTACATAGACCGATACATCCTGCCCGGCGTGCAGGAGCAAATCAAGGGCGAGTTTCACGTTTCCGACGCCGCCATTGGCTCGCTCACCTTCTGGTTTTTCTTCGCCTACATGTTGGCCGCTCCGCTGACCGGCTGGGTTGGCGATCTGGTCCCCCGAAAGCCTCTTATCGTCGCCTCCGCGCTGCTGATTTCGGTCGTAAATATCGTCACAGGAACGGTGCATAGTTTCGACTCTCTTTTGATACGGCACACAGTACTAGGTTTGGGCGAGGCCAGTCTGGGGGTGTTTGCCCCCGCCTTGTTGTCGGATTTTTATCCGAAGGAACAAAGAAATCGCGTTCTCACCATCTTCTATATGGCGATTCCGGTTGGAGCCGCGCTCGGTTATCTAGTCGCCGAGCTGGCCGGAGCAAAGTGGGGATGGAGAGAGCCGTTCTATATATCGGCTGTCCCCGGATTTCTGATTGCGATCCTGGTCTTGCTGCTGGTGCGCGAACCGGAACGCGGTGCGTCGGAGAACCATGAGGAACCGGACGCCGACCGCAGGTCGCTGTTCCAGAGGGCGTTGTCTCTCGCCCGCAATCCTCCATACCTCTACGCGACCCTTGGAATGGCCGCGGTGACGTTCTCGCTCGGAGGCATTTCCGCCTGGATGCCGGCCTTCCTGCAGCGCTCCGGCTTTTCCCCCGCGACGGTTGGCGTCACGCTGGGCGGAGTCACGGCGGCCACGGGTCTCGGCGGAACCGCCGCCGGGGGCTGGTTGGCGCAGCTCTGGATGCAGCGGAACTCGAAGGCGCTCTACCTGGTTTCAGCCTGGTCGGCTTTGCTGGCCGTGCCCTTCGGCGTGCTGTGCTTCTTCGGACCCCGCGCCACCATGCTGCCTGCCTTGGGCGTCGCCATGTTCTGCATTTTCCTGGGGACTGGCCCGCTGAACGCAGCCATCGTAAACTCCGTCCCTGCGTCGGTACGGGCGACCGCGATTGCGGTGGAGCTATTCCTGATCCACGCTCTCGGCGATACGCCCTCGCCATGGCTGATCGGGGTTGTAAGTGATCGGAGTAATCTGGCCATGGGCCTGGGATGTACCCTCGTCACCATGGTGCTTGCGGCCATACTCCTTTTCCGGGGCGGACGCGCCGGCAGAGTGCTGAAGCCTGCCGCGGCCGAGTCCCCGCTCGGAACATGAGACCCTGACCCCGATGCACCTGCTACCGAAAATTCTCTCTATACTTGCGTGGTTGATCGCCGCGGCATGGCTGGTGAGACTTGGAGAAGCACTCCTGGGATCCGGCTGTGTCCCGAATTTGACCACCCCCGAGTTCGATGCTCATCCGGACGGAAATCCTCGGCTCGTGGTGATCGTGCCGGCACGCAACGAGGGTGCCAGCGTTCGGTCCTCGATCACCTCGCTGCTGGAGCAAGACTACCCCGATCTACGGATCATCGCGGTGGACGACCGCTCCACTGATGCGACCGGAACGACCCTCGATCAGCTCGCCGCAGAACCTTCGAACGAGCCTGCGGGGCTCGGTCAGACCGTAAAGCTGAGAGTGCTGCACGTGACCGAGCTGCCCGCCGGCTGGTTGGGCAAGACCTACGCCATGGCCCTTGCCGCTCGCGAAGCCATTGAGAACTTCGCCCCCGAATACCTGCTATTCACTGACGCCGATGTCCACTTTTCGTCCGATGCATTGCGGCGATCTCTGGTAGCGGTAACGCGCGCGCGGGCCGACCACTTCGTCACTCTGCCCACGACGCTGGCGAAGACCGGGGGCGAGGCCGTGATGCTCGCATTTCTTCAGGTCCTCAGTGTCTGGGCCGTCCGCAACTGGCGGATCGCGGATCCAGCCGCCAAGCGCGATGCGATCGGCGTGGGCGCCTTCAACCTGATTCGGACCGAGGTGTACCAACAGGCCGGAGGCTTTGAGGCGCTCCGGATGGAGGTACTCGAGGACCTGACGCTGGGCCGGATGCTCAAGCGGGCAGGCTTCCGGCAGCGCGTCGCCATCGCCCCGGGACTGGTTTCGGTGCACTGGGCCGCGGGAATAGCTGGAATCGTTGGTGGAATGACGAAGAACTTCTTCGCAGTGTTCGAATACCGGCTCGGCCTGATGCTCGCGGCGACGCTGGCTACAGGGATCCTGTGCCTCGGCCCTGCATTGCTTCTGGGGGTGCGCGATGCCCGATTGCCTAGCGTGCTGGGTTGGGCCGCGGCCGCCGGACTCTATGTTCTCTGCGGCCGAGTCAGCCGGATCAGCCCCTGGTACGCCCTTTCCATGCCGGTGGGAGCTGTGCTCGTCATCTATGCCATGCTGCGGTCCACGTTGGTGACGTCGATTCGTGGCGGGGTGGTATGGCGGGGAACCTTTTACCCCCTTCACGAACTGCGGCGGCACCATGCGGAACGTCTAATCCGAGTAGCCGGCAAAACCGACCCAATGAATCGATAAACAAGGCTAATTCGCGGACTCTCCCGCAGCCTCCTGCGCACCGTGTTTGAGATACCATAGCCTATAGCCGCCACAGAGCCTACCCAAAGCACGATGAACACATCCGCAGACTGCAACTTGTGAACGGGGGTGATTCGTCAACAAGGACAAGACCAGTAACGGGGGACCCTATTTTCCCCTCGGTACTTGGACAGGAGATTTCGTTGGTACCTGATCCGACCCAGCAGCCGGTGATTGGCCCCGATCACCAGCTCCCTGAATCAAACCAGCCCAGGACGTCAAAAAGCACAGGAGTACGCGTGCTGGTATGGCTCGTGGTGCTTGCGTTTTTTGCCGCCGGATTTTTTCTGGTAATGCGCCACCGTGACACCACGCAGAAGGCAGCCGGCGGAGGCGGCCGACGCGGAGGGGGAGTAGGTGGTGTTGTCCCCATCACCAGCGATACCGCACGGCGCGGCAGCATTGGCGTCTACATCGACGCAATCGGGACAGTTACCCCGGTCTATACCTCCTCCATCACCAGCCAGGTAAGCGGCATCATCACCGAGGTGCATTATCGCGAAGGCCAGCTGGTGCAGAAGGGTGCTCCTCTGGTCGAGATCGACTCTCGCCCTTACCGCGCATCCCTGATGCAGGCACAGGGCATCCTGCAGCGCGATGAAGGGCTTCTTGCCCAAAATGAAATGAACCTGGACCGCTACAAGGCGGCCTGGGCGCGTAACGCCATCCCGCGCCAGCAGCTTGACGACCAGGAAAAGCTCGTGGAGCAGACAAAAGGAACGGTGAAGAACGATCAGGGAGTCGTGCAGGCAGACGAGATCCAGGTGCAGTTCTGCCACATCGTTTCGCCCATCACCGGGCGTATCGGCCTGCGCGTCGTCGATCCCGGCAATGTCGTCCAGGCCAACAGCGGAACGGTGCTCGCCGTTGTCACGCAGTTGCAGCCCATCACCGTGGTCTTCACGATCGCCGAAGATGCGTTGGCCCAGATCCAGGCGCGCACGCGCAGAGGGGCCAGGCTTGCGGTGGAAGCCTACGACCGCACCGATAAAAAGCTGATTGCGCGCGGCACGCTCATCAGTCTGGACAACCTGGTGGATACTACGACCGGAACGGTGAAGGCCCGCGCTTCGTTCTCCAATGGTGACGCCGCGCTCTTTCCAAATGCATTCGTCAATACGCGGCTACTGGTCGATACCATCCAGAACGCGACCCTGATCCCTACCGACGCCATCCAGCACAACGGACAGCAGGCGTTTGTCTACGTCATCGAGAACAACCACGCCCATTTGCGGCCGGTGACGGTCGGTGTAACTGAGGGCCTGGTTGCCCAGGTGGATGGCATTGATCCCGGAGACGTGCTGGCGACCAGCGGATTTGACAAGCTACAGGACAACGCCCAGATCACACTCGCCTCCACTCAGGATGGCGGAGGAGGGAGGCGCGGCCGTCAGAATCCTGCAGGAGGCGATGGAAGCACCCCACAACGTGGGGCAGGGCACGCTCATGGCAACGGACCCAATGGAAATGGCGGCAACGTAATAGATAACGGCAACGCGCCAGGAGGAGGGAACAGCGCGCATACCGGCGCCAGCGGCAACTCGTCCAATGGAGGAAATACTTCCAGCGCCGGGAGTGGCCCTCGTTGAGTCCTTCGCGTCCTTTCATCCTGCGTCCCGTGGCCACGTCGCTGCTGATGGCGGCGATTATGCTTGTCGGCATTGTCGCGTACACACAGCTTCCTGTTTCCGCGTTACCGCAGGTCGATTACCCCACCATCCAGATTGTCACGTTCTACCCGGGTGCCAGTCCGGACGTAATGGCGACCACCGTCACCGCGCCTCTGGAGCGCCAGTGCGGTCAGTTGCAGGGCCTCAGTCAGATGACCTCGTCGAGCGCCTCCGGCAACTCCGTCATCGTGCTGCAGTTCGATCTGAATTTGAACATCGACATTGCCGAAGAAGAGGTCCAGTCGGCCATCAATGCAGCGCAGAGCTTCTTGCCGGCCAACTTACCCGCGCCGCCCATCTATAGCAAAACCAATCCGGCGGACGCGCCGATCCTCACTCTGGCGATTACGTCGAACACGCTTCCGCTCTCGCAGGTCGAAGACCTGGTGGACACCCGGCTCGCGCCAAAGATCTCGCAGCTCGCCGGGGTGGGCCTGGTGAGCATCAGCGGCGGACAAAAGCCGGCAGTGCGCATTCAGGCGAATCCCACGGCGCTCTCTTCCTACGGCATCGATCTTGAGAACCTGCGCAGTGCCGTCAGCAACGCCAGCGTCAATGCCGCTAAAGGCAACTTCGACGGGCCCCGCCACGACTACCAGATCGACTCGAACGATCAGCTTGTCACCAGCAAGGATTATCGCCAGGTGGTGATCGCCTACCGCAATGGCGCACCGGTGATGCTGACCGATGTCGCCAACATCGTGGACGGCGTCGAGAACAGCTCGCAGGCTGCCTGGATCAACGACAAGCCGGCCATCGTCCTCAATGTGCGCAGACAGCCCGGCGGCAATACCATCACGATCGTCGACAGCATCAACCGGCTCCTGCCGCAGCTCAAGGCGACGCTTCCGGTGGGCATCGACGTCCGGACCGTCACCGACATGACGATCCCCATCCAGGCCTCCATCCATGACGTCGAGTTTGAGCTCGCGCTCACCGTCTGCCTCGTGGTGATGGTCATCTTCCTCTTCCTGCGCAATCTCTATGCCACCGTCATCCCCAGTGTGGCCGTACCGCTCTCGATTGTGGGCACCTGCGGAGCCATGTACGCGCTGGGCTATAGCCTGGACAATCTCTCGCTGATGGCGCTCACCATCTCCACCGGCTTCGTCGTCGACGACGCCATCGTCATGGTGGAGAACATCTCGCGCTACCTCGAAGAGGGCGACTCGCCCATGCAGGCCGCGCTCAAAGGCGCCGAGCAGATCGGCTTCACCATCGTCTCGCTGACCGTCTCGCTGATCGCGGTTCTCATCCCGCTGCTGTTCATGGGAGACGTTGTCGGCCGGCTCTTCCGAGAGTTCGCCGTTACCCTCGCCGTCACCATCGTCATCTCCGCCGTCGTGTCGCTCACGCTGACGCCCATGATGGCATCGCGCATTCTCAAGCACAATCCGCAGGCGCAGCAGGGCAGATTCTACCGAGCCTCGGAGCGCATGTTCGAGTCGATGATCGCCTTCTATGGGCGCACACTGAAATTCGTTCTACGCAACCAGGGGATTACGCTGCTGGTTGCAGTGGCGACCCTGCTGCTCACCGTCTTTCTCTACATCATTATTCCGAAAGGCTTCTTCCCGGTTCAGGACACCGGCGTCATTCAGGGCATTTCGCAGGCTCCTCCGACCATCGGCACGAACGGCATGTCGGAGCGGCAGCAGGAGCTCACCCGGGTCATTCTGCAAGATCCAGCCGTTGATACGGTGTCATCCTTCATCGGAGCCGATGGCACTAATATCACGCCGAACAGCGGCCGCATCTCCATAAACTTGAAGCCCATCGAAGACCGCGACTTGAGCGCCGCCGACGTGATCCGCAGGCTCAGCCCTAAGCTTGCACAAATTCCCGGCATTCAGCTCTACATGCAGCCGGTTCAGAACATCACGGTCGACGACCGCGTCAGTCCCACGCAATATCAGTACACGCTGGAGGCGCCTGATCGCGCCGAACTCGACCTGTGGACCAACCGGTTTGTCGACCGGCTCAAGCAGTTGCCCTTCCTTGAAGACGTGGCGACCGATCAGCAGAACGGCGGCCTGGCGATTCAGCTGGTGATCGACCGCGTCACCGCCTCGCGGCTCGGTATCGCGCCTACCACCATCGACAACACGTTGTATGACGCCTTCGGCCAGCGTCAGATCAACACCATGTACACGCAGCTGAATCAGTACCACGTCATTCTGGAGGCGCAGCCGCAGTTCACCCTCACTCCGGACATGCTGGACCACATCTACCTGCAGGCCAATGCCGCGCAGGGAACGACCGGGGCAGGCGCGTCTAGCTCCTCGGGCCGCGGTTCCACCTCTGCGGGCTCGAACGCGCTCACCGCCACTACCCTATACACCCCCTCAGCAAATACGCTTGCCTCCCCATCGCGTGTCATTACGGCCACGACCTCCGGTCTGGCCGCCGCGGGGACCACCTCCAGCGCGCCGAGCCACCCGATCCCACTCTCCGCGTTCTCCCACCTGGAGACCACTACGGAGCCGCTCTCCATCACTCATCAGGGACAGTTTCCGGCCGTCACCGTCTCCTTCAACCTGGCCCCGCACGCCTCGCTCGGAACCGCCATCGAGCAGATCGACAAGATCCAAAAAGAGATGAATATGCCGGCCAGCATCCAGGCCGACTTCCAGGGAACCGCCGCCTCTTTCCGCAACTCGCTCTCCAATGAG
>JAICMT010000530.1 GCA_025929125.1 Acidobacteriaceae bacterium
CGACCGGCCGGCGATCGTTCATGCGAATCCGCCGCTGCAGCAAGCGCACGCTGTTCGCCAGATACTCCGCCTCTTCTCGCGTGTCCGCACAGACGACCCCTACAGCTGCCATAGCCTGGGGAGCGCTTCTGCGCGATGATGGCACGAAACTGCGCAGATAGTTCTCGATCGCATCGCGTGTTCCCGTGCCGAAAAAGAAATGCGCGAAGGCATAGGGCAGTCCAAACGCCGCCGCCGCGTTGGAGCTCCACCGGCTGGAACCCAGCATCCAGACATCGGGCGATCCCGGCTGCCCCGGGGCCACTCGAAGCGAAGCAAAGGGATGTCCTGCGGGGAACCCGCCGTCGAAATAAGCAAGCAGCTCGGCGATCTGATCTTCAAAGTCGTCCGGCATGCGGGTGCCGCGTTCCCGTTTCAGCGCCAGCGCCTCTACCGGTCCTCCGCCGGGCGCGCGTCCGATACCAAGATCGATCCGTCCGGGATAAAGCGCGTGCAGGGTGCGGAAGACCTCCGCCACCTTGAACGCGGAATAGTGCGGCAGCATGATTCCTCCGGAGCCGAGCCGGATACGCCGCGTCTCCGCTCCCATGCGCGCCAGCAGCACCTCCGGCGCAGTGCAGGCAAGGCGTCTCCATTGCGTGGTGCTCGGACATCCAATAGCGCGAATAGCCGAGCCTGTCGGCCAGCCGGGCAAGTTCGATCGAGTTTTGAAGCGCCTGCGCCGGCGTGCCGCCTGCGGGCACTGGCGATTGATCGAGAATCGATAGCCTCAGTCCTTTTAACGCGTCGGATTGTATGTTGCCTGTGGCCATCGCTCCTATTGGATGTGCCAGCGGGCGAGGAGACGCAAGCTGCCCTGCTACCATTAACTTCCGAACGGAAATCATGACCAACCCACCTCTGTCCTCTGCTCCAGTCCGCGTGCGCATTGCCCCCTCTCCAACCGGCGACCCGCACGTGGGTACGGCCTACATAGGCTTGCTGAATTACATTTATGCGCGGCAACGGGGTGGCAAATTCATCCTGCGGATTGAAGATACGGACCAAAGCCGTTTCGTAGCGACCTCAGAGCAGATGATTTTCGATGCGCTGCGCTGGCTCGGGATCGGTTGGGATGAGGGTCCCGATATTGGTGGCCCGGTGGGGCCGTATCGCCAGTCGGAACGCACCCCCATCTACCGGGAGCATGTGGAGAAGCTGCTCACGAGCGGCCACGCCTACCGCAGCTTTGAAACCGCCGAGGAACTGGAGGCCATGCGCAGGGCGCAACTAGCTGCCAAGCTGCCGCCTCGCTACAACGGCGCGCATCGCGAGCTGCCCCAGGCGCAGATCGACGCATACCTAGCCGAAGGCCGCGCTTACGTCGTTCGGCTCAAAGTGCCGGCAGATGGCGAAACCAGCTTCCGCGACGAACTGCGCGGCGATGTGAAGTTCTCGCATAACAATGTGGATGACCAGGTGCTGCTCAAGTCAGACGGCTTCCCTACCTACCATCTGGCGAACGTCGTCGACGATCATCTGATGGGC
>JAICMT010000180.1 GCA_025929125.1 Acidobacteriaceae bacterium
ACTGCCCCGCAGCGTGTCCTGAAGCCCAGGCCCATTGGAAGTTGTAGCCGCCTAGCCAGCCGGTGACGTCGACCACCTCGCCAATGAAGTAGAGTCCGGGGATGAGGCGGGACTCCAGCGTGCGGGAGTTGAGCGCGTCCATGGAAACGCCACCTGCGGTGACCTCAGCCTTCGCGAATCCTTCAGTGCCCGCAGGAGTGAGGCGCCAGGCGTGGAGACTGCGATCGAGCCTGGCAATCGCGGCATCCGACAAGGGCGCGTGCTGGCTTGCGTACCCGATATTACCCTCGAGTTCAAGCCAGCGTGAGGCGAGCCGCAACGGCAATGCGGCACGCAGCTGATATCCGACAGCAGGGAGATCACGGGAAGCGCGCGGTTCAGCGAGCGCAGCAAAGAGCGGTTTAGGGGCAACGTCTGCGGTCTGGCCTGAGGCCGGCCGGAGTGGAGATCCGGTCGCGGGCGGCCACGAAGGCGCAAGGTCAAGTTGAATGGATTGGCCGGCATGCCAGTAGGATGAGATCTGCAGAATCGCTGGGCCGCTGAGTCCACGGTGAGTGATGAGCATCTTCTCGCCAAAAGCCGGTGGGGATTGGGGACGGCTTCGACTGAGGCGCGCTGGGGTCTGGGTGGCCTGCACATCCGTCGAGAGACTGGCGATGACCTCGACGGAAAGGCCGGAAAGGTCACAGAGCCGAGCCTGATCTTCTGCCGAGAGAACAAGGGGAACGAGTGCGGGGCGGGGCTCAACAATGGGGTGACCGAACTGGCGGGCGAGATCATAGCCGAAGGAGGTGGCTCCCATCTTCGGGATGGAAAGGCCGCCGGTCGCGACAACGACGGATTGTGCGAGCACCGGGCCCGACGAGGTTTCGACTCGAAAGCGCGCAGCCTGAGCCGAGGCAGGTGTGACGGAAACGATGCGGGCGGAGAGCTGAAGGCGCGCGTTCACAGCGGCACATTCGGCGAGCAGGAGGTTGAGAATGTCGTGCGCCGAGCCGTCGCAGAAGAGCTGCCCGAGCGTCTTTTCATGCCACGGAATGCGGTGCGCCTCGACCAGCGCGAGAAAGTCCTCGGGCGTGTACAGGGCCAGCGCGGAGCGCGCGAAGTGTGGATTGGCGGAGATGTAGTTTTCAGGGCAGGCGTACAGGTTCGTGAAATTGCATCGGCCGCCGCCGGAGATGAGGATCTTCTTGCCGGGCCGGTCAGCATGCTCGAGGACCAGTACCCTGCGGCCGCGGCGTCCGGCTGCGATGGCGCACATCAGGCCGGCGGCTCCCGCGCCGAGGATAAGAACGTCGGTTTCAGTCATGCACTGTGTCGAGGATAACCGGCGTGAAGGACCAGTGCTGTTCAGGCGTTCGGCTCAGTTCTGGGAGTGGCAGGTCGTCACCAGAAAAGAGGGAGCAAAACAGGAAACCCGATGCAGGATACTGTCCTCCTGAAGCGTCATCTAACCTGATCTAACGTTCCGTTACCGGGGAATCATAACCAGCAGGAGGGAGAGCGATGAAACTCGACGTGAGCAGGTTTCGTGTGAAGGAGGGGGCGAAAGTGAAGCTGAAGGATATGCCGACGCAGATTAAGCCGATCTTCGCGTCCGTTGATGACGCCAAAAAGTTGCTGGATCGCCATGTCGCCCAGTTGGCGAAGCTCCAGGAACTCTTGTATGGCGCGAACCAATATGCAGTGCTGCTGGTACTGCAGGGGATGGACACGGCCGGCAAGGATGGCGTGGTGAAGCATGTGATGTCAGGCGTGAACCCGACCGGATGCGAGGTGACGAGCTTCAAGCAGCCGAGTTCCAGCGAGCTCGAACACGATTTCCTTTGGCGCTCCTATGCCAGGCTGCCGCGCCGCGGATATATCGGTATCTTCAACCGCTCGTATTACGAAGAGGTGGTGGTGGTACGTGTGCATCCGGAGCTGCTGGCGAATGAGGCGCTCGCGCATCGCGTCCGGAAGGAGGACGACTTCTGGGACGAGCGGTACGAGTCCATAGTGGATATGGAGCGTCACCTGCATCGGAACAACACTCGAATCGTTAAGGTGTTTCTGCACCTCTCCCGAGAGGAGCAGCGCAGGCGGTTTTTAGCCCGGATTGATGATCCTGACAAGAACTGGAAGTTCAACAGCGGCGATCTACACGAACGCACGTTTTGGAAGCTGTACCAGAACGCTTATCAGGAGTGCCTGCGCGCAACCAGCACGGCCGGTTCACCCTGGTATGTTGTTCCGGCCGATGAGAAAGAGACCGCGCGCCTGATCGTTTCCCAAATTCTTCTAGACACGATGAGTGGTCTGCACATGGAGTTTCCACGTGTCAGCGGGGAACAGCGCAAAGGCTTGCAGCAGATTCGGGAGGAACTTGAGAGCAAGCCGCCGACCCCGTGAGAATGATGCGCGGCATTCAGCTGAGTTGCTGCTGAATGCCGCCTGAACACCCATCAGCGGAGCACGTTGACGGCTGCCGCTCCTAAGCCAAACCCACTAACGATCGTGGAAATGTTCGTGAGTTCACGCATGATCGCGCCCTTCTGAATCACTGGCGGAACCACGATCGTGTCCCCGGGGTAGAGCACAATGTTATCGAAGTTGCCGTTGGCAAAGACTGTCTTTTTCGCCAGATTGCCATACTGACGGCTCACAACGGAGCCGTCGGCCCGAAGGACAAACTCGCGCCTACGATCGCTGGAACGGTCCGGGCCGCCCGCCAAATGCAGGTAATCCTTTACACGTCTGCCCTTTTCGTAGAGGAACGAGTTTGCGTTATAGACCTGACCCTCGACAGCGACCGTCGCAGGGGTTGGCGGCACGATAAACTCGTCGCCATCCTCCAGGGGAATGTCAGGAACCGCATCCACTCCGACCGTGTCCGGCTTCATCTGGAGGACGATGCGTCCGGTAGGCTGCGCCTGCCGAAGGCGGGTGACAACGCTGCGGGCACCCGCCGAAGCGGCTTGTGCGGCTTGCGCATCACGCTCCGTCACCGCGGCCGACGCTGCGGCAGAGGTGGAGATAGCGATCTGTGTGTCGAGTTGATCGGCAAATTCAAGCAGACGCTGGCGCTGGAGGCGGCGAACACTCTCTCTGCTGAAATCGGAGGCAAAGAGGTCGGCGTTCGGAGTAAGGCCTCCCGCACGCTTAATCAACTGTCGAAGAGTTTCGCCAGGAAGCGCGGTGTATACGCCAGCAGCGGCAATCTCCCCTTGCAGCTTCACAATTTTCGTCTGCTGTTCACTGGGCACGTGAATGTCGGCCTGAGAGAAGATGGTCACTACGTCGCCCGGCAGCAGTTGCAGGTCCTGGCTAGTATCCTTCTGCAGAACGGCCTTAGCGAGGTCGAACGGAATCAGCTTGGTTGTAAGATCGTTTGCGTTCTGACGTTCGATCACCGCGTAGTTCCAGTCGATGTCTGGACCACTCAGAATTAGATCGTTCCTCGCCGGGAAAATAGAGTTGCCGATGGTGAGCGAAGCCCCTGCTGAGGTTCCTGCCCCGGCGGTTGTCGAAGAGGCGGCGGTGCGAGCCGCTTCCTCCGAGCGAGCACCCTGCGTCGAGATGATGCCACCGGAATCGGCTGCGGCGTTGGGTGCCGTCGGGGAATTTGCACCGTTGCTGCCGGTACTCGAACTGCCGCCGTTACCGGCAGTAGATCCACCGGGGGAGTCCGCGGGACCAAGGTAAGCGGGGACTATCTGGCCGAGCTTCATCATGCGCTGGTAGTAGTCGCGGGTGACGAGCGCATCTTTGTTGGGAATTAAATCGGATACACGCATTCCCTCGTGCCACGCGTACCGGCCGGGATCGGCCACGTTGCCTCGCAGAGTCACAGCGTTTTTAAATCGGTCGATAACCGAAAGAACGGTGATGACGTCACCGTTCTGAACTGAGGCGGTTGCGTTGGTGTTGAGGTTAACTTCAAGCGCGCCCCGCTCGTTGTGGGCTTCGATGCGGTCGACATGGACTTGAGCGCCCGAAGCAGTGTTCGTGAGACCGCCAGCAAGATCGATCACTTGCTGAACGCTCTTTTCGTCTCTAATTTCATAAATTGCCGGGGTATTCACGCTTCCGAGGACTGCAACCTGCGGTCCCACGGGTGGGATAAAGATGACGTCACCGGGCGCGAGATTGACATCCTGGCTCTTATCCCCATGCAGCAGAAGGTTATACAGATCGAAGTGAAGAATGACTTCGTTTCCACGCTTAAGTTGGATATCGCGAAGACTCCCCTCCGGAAGAGGCCCTCCCGAGGCGAAGACCGCATTGAGGATCGTGCTGAGAGAGCTGATGGTGTAGCTTCCCGGCACTCGCACCTGCCCGACCACGAAAACCTCAATCGAACGCAGCGAACCAAGGTTCACATTGAGATCGAAGTTGCGGTAAATGTGGGCATACTGTGACCTCAAGAATCCGGTAAGCTGCGAGAACTGCAGGCCCGCTACATGGACCGGCCCGACTTGCGAGATCGTGATGTTACCGGCGCGATCCACCGTGTAATTGCTGCGGAAGTTATTCTGGCCCCATATCTGGATCCGAATTTCATCCCCGGGACCAACCACATAGTTTGGTGTAACCGGGATATTCGTAGCGGGCGCAAACGTCGTCGGAAAGTAACTGAAGATCGACTCTCCAAAAACCGGCAACATGCGGCCCGTGCTGCGTTGAACCGCCAGTTGAAATTC
>JAICMT010000169.1 GCA_025929125.1 Acidobacteriaceae bacterium
AGATCGCGCAAGAACATGACCCGATGATCAAGCGCATCGCTGCGAGCTATGAAGCCAGGCCGCACCTCGCAGAGGAACTTGTCCAGGAAATTTATTTCGCAATATGGCGAGCGCTCCCGTCGTTCCGGGGCGACTCTTCCGTTCGAACCTTCGTGGCCCGCATCGCCACCAATCGAGCCGTCACCCACGTGGTGAAGGCCATGAAGTCCGCACCGCCGCTCGAACTCAGGGAGCAGCTGGAAGCGCCCGGCGCGAGTCCCGAGGCCCACGCAATCGCTGCCGATCACCAGGAGAAGCTCATCTCCGCGGTCCGCTCCCTACCGTTGGCCTATCGCCAGCCCGTCATGCTGACGCTGGAAGGTCTCACACCAAAGGAAATCGCGGAGTCGCTCGGCATCACCCCGAATGCCGTAGCAATCCGCTTATCCAGAGCGAAGGAACTTCTTCGTTCTCAGCTGGGAGAAAAAGTATGAACAAGCTGTCGCCCTCGGACCCATTCTGGGAGGAACTCGGCGTCGCCTGGACGGCGATCCGTCCTGACACTCAGGTCGTCCTGCCGCGCCTTCAGCGTCGCATCCGCAACCAGTCGGCCCTCATTAACGCTGGCCTGGTGCTTGGAGTGCCGGCGGCTCTTGCCGCTCTGGCCCTTGGCATCGACTGCATCTGGATCGGCTGCACGACCGGCGCGTGGAACTTCGTGACCCGTGGCTTCGCCTTCCTGGCCGTTGCCGTGACCCTATCGCTCGCCATCCGGGCTCTGCTGCAGGTACGCGCGGAGCGCGGCCTTCAGTCTGTTCCGGAGATGCTCGACCTTGCCATTGCGCGCTCGCGCAAGACTCTTCTGGCAATCCGCTTGGGGTATTGGACCTGCGGCCTCGCCGCGCTGTTCGGCCTCCTGGGCACAGCAATTCGAACCCACCTGTCCAGACCACCGGCGTTGTCCCCAGTCGTCGATCTGGTCGTGCTCGCTCTGATTGTGCTTGGACTCTTTCTCTACAGCCGCCGCATCCAGGCGGATATTCGGCACTATACGCAGCTCAAAGTTCTCCTGATCGACGACGCGGACGGCCAATGATGGTCCAGACCAAAAATCTCTGCAAGAACTTCGGCCGATTTGGCGCACTGCGAGGCTTGACCCTGAATGTGCCGGAGGGCAGCGCCTTCGCTCTCCTCGGCGCCAACGGCGCCGGCAAGACCACCACCATCAAGGTGCTGATGAACCTGCTGCAGCCCACCGCGGGCAGCGCCGTCGTACTCGGCGTGGACTCCCGCCGAATCTCGCCGCGTGAATTGGCGCAGATCGGATACGTGTCGGAGAATCAGCAGATGCCGGAGGGTATGACGGTAGCGGCATACATCCGTTACCTGCGCCCCTTCTACGCCACGTGGGACTGCGCGCTTGAAGCCCAGATGCTGCGGAACCTGCGCCTGCCAGTGGATCGCAGGATTCGCGAAATGTCCCACGGAATGCGCATGAAGATGGCGCTCGCCTGCGCGCTTCCGTTTCGCCCCCGCCTGCTGGTTCTTGATGAGCCACTCAGCGGCCTCGACCCGCTGGTACGCGACGAATTCATGGAAGGGCTCAAGCTACAAATCGGCGAAACCACCGTCCTCATCTCTTCTCACGAGCTCGCGGAGATCGAGGACATCACAACGCACGTAGCCTACATCGATCAGGGTGAGGTCCTGTTCCAGGAGACGAAGTGCGGGCTGACCGGCCGTCTGCGCGAGGTGCGAGTGACGCTGGACGCAGAGGCCCACCTGCCTCCACAACTTCCAAAGCACTGGCTGGATGTGCGCGCATCCGGCAACACGCTCACCTTTGTCGACACCCAGTTCTCTGAAGCGGACCTGGCCTCGCGCGTGGCGTCGGTCCTCGGCGGAGTACGCACAATTGCGGTGCAGCCCGTCGCGCTCCGCTCCATCTACACAACCCTGGCCCGCGCCATCCGTGATCGGAGTCTCTCTCTGTGATCTGGAACATCTTCAAGAAAGACTTCGCGCAACTGTGGCCGCTCGCACTCATCGTGGCCCTCATGCATCTCGCGAATGCCGCAATCTGGTTCTTCCTAGAACCCTTCGGAGAGCCCCGCGGCCTCATCACCATCGCCCAGGTGTTCTCTTACCTTGCCTTGCTCGGAAGTCTGGTGCTGATAGTTCTGCTGGTGCATCAGGAGGTCTTGCCCGGCGTCTCGCAGGACTGGGTGATTCGGCCCATACGCCGCCGCGACCTGCTCCTTGCGAAGCTGCTGTTTCTTCTGGCCATCGTCCAGTCTCCGATGCTGCTGGCCGACGTAGCGCACGCGATTGCCGCTGGATTTCCTTTCGCAACCGCGTTGGCGGCAGCGCTCTCGCGCAATGCGTTTATCCTGCTCTCCCTCAGCCTGCCCGTCTTCGCCATCGCCGCCGTTACCAAAACTCTCGTCCATGTCGCCGCTGCTCTTATTTCCATCTGGCTATTCGTGGTCCTTGGCATCGGCCTTGGCATCCTGGCGCGGGGCGGCGGTGCGCCAATCTTCGCCGCCAATGGAATCCAGTGGATGACGCCGGCCTGGTGGTCGCTTCTGGCATGTTCCACCGCTCTGCTGGTCATCCCGGTGCAATATTTCCGCCGGTCCACGCATGCAGCTCGCGGAATGGTGGCCGCCGCCGTTCTGCTCGCGCCGCTGCTCAGTCTTGCCCCCTGGGCTCAGGCGTTTTCCGTGCAGCAGCATTTATCGCCCCATCCAGCTCTTTCCACACCCGTCACCATCGCATTCGATCCTGCTCTCGGGAGGTCCGCTGCCGAACCCAACTCGCGCTCCCGAACCGTGATCTTCCTGCCCATTCGCGTCACCGGATTGCCGCCTGACTCTTTCCTCATGAATGATCGCGCCGAGGTCCGCATCCTCAGCCGCGATGGCGTCGCCCTTTACCGCGGACGAACCATAGCAGCGCTCGGCTACCACGATGATTTCCCGGCAAGAACCACCGCCGTCAAAGCGGTGGTCACCTATCAGCGGATTGAGCTGCCTGAGAACATTCCGGCTCGCGTTCTCACCAACCCCGTTCGTGTGGAGTTGGTTGATTCGCTGACGCTGTTCCATCTCGAAGCCGAAGACAGTATCCCCGCGCTGAATGCGGATGCGAACTCTAGCGCCTTCGGACGCTGCCGCACGAAGCTTGACGACGAGGCCGACGACATCGAGCTGGGCTGCGAAAAACCCGGTGCCGCGCCCGCGTGCACCTCCACCACGCTTGAGAACCCGGCCCAGGCAGTGCGCGGTCCGGAGACCTTTGCCTGCGATCCGGACTATGCGCCTCACCCCGTGCACATCGTCCCCGACGGCGTCAGCCAGTTTGGCAGTCATATCAGCCTCCGCGACTTACGGGAGCCCAAAGACATGGAAAAGCCGCCGCAACTCGACGGAGTACGCGTGATCTTGCGATCCTTCCAGCCGGCTGCCCACTTCACCCGCCGCCTGGTGCTCCCGGCGATCCGCCTTCAGGACTGGGCCGCAAGCCAGGATCCCACCCCTGCGCACGTTCGTTGAAGAGCTCGGGGCGCCATCGCATCTCAGAAGGCTTTCAATCATGTCTGCATGCAGAAGAGTGCGGCCAAATCCCGAAGCGTTCTTCGCGCTGGCAGTTTACGCACGAGAATTCCTCATCGCCGCGAAGGCTTGGCGGCCCCGGAAGGCTTGTTCTGCCTTCCGGGGCCGTACCGCTTTTGCAGGCGGCGTGTAAGCCGGATTCTGTTCTAGACGATCATTCCTCTAGGCGACGCGTTACCGCGGCGCTCCAGCAACCTACCCGCTGGTTCCGGCAGAATGGGTTTCCCCATCCCTCCATAGGAGCTCTTCGCCTTGGCGCACCGGGCCGGTACGCTCGCCGCGCTGAAGAGTGCGCCTGCGATCCCTGCCTATTTGGTCTTGCTCCGTGTGGGGTTTACCATGCGGCGTTCATTACTGAACGTCCGGTGCGCTCTTACCGCACCCTTTCACCCTTACCTGCGTTGCCGCAGGCGGTATATTTTCTGTTGCACTGGCCGTCTTTGCGCCTTGAAGCGCAAATCCCGGACGTTATCCGGCACACTGCCCTGCGGAGTCCGGACTTTCCTCCCCCTCCCGACGCTTGCGCGCGGAAGGCAGCGATCATCCAGCCGCCTGCAGCCCCAATTGTATCCCGCCGCCCCGGGGTTGCGGGCTGCCCGGGGTGGGTGCAAAATCGAAAAAAGCGGCTGCCGGGAGACCCTTTTGTCGCCCGGTAAAATTTCCACCGCTCACCCGAATTTGCCGGAGTCCTTAAGGCAACTTCGTGGCATCCAACATTCCACCATGAGCGCGTCCACCAGTGGCCAGGGGCCCGCCGCCGAGCGGTTCGGTCCCTATATCGAGGAGCTGCAGGAGTTCTTCGCGTCCTCCTGCCTGCGCTACGGCACGCCGGAAGACATCCTCGACCTCACCGAACGGGTGGACTCCTCCTCGGCCTTCGCCGAAGACCTCAGTTCCATGGTGCGCTCCATCGTGCTGCGCGAGGGTGGCGCTCTGCCTCACTCGCAAGTGCTGGAGATCCTTGCCCTTGCCATCGGCGGCGCGCGCATGGACCACGCCGCGCAGCAGTTCAGCCAGCCGCTGCGGTATCTGCTCTCGTTCATCGGCGGCGTGCTGCGCCGCGCCTGGAATGAGCCTCCCGGCGACTCGCCTCGCACCGCCCAGCACACACCCGTGGACCATTCCCGGCACCATCATCAGGCCGAGATCGTTCCCTTCCCCGTTCGTCCGCGAGTGGCCGGCGAGCGCTTCGGCAGCCAGGCCGCCGGCATCTCCGCCGCCGCCGACCGCGCCGCGCACGAGGGTGAAAGCGGCATCCGATTCGGCGAC
>JAICMT010000022.1 GCA_025929125.1 Acidobacteriaceae bacterium
GTCAAAGCACCGAGCGGAACACGGATAGAACGTACGGACCAGTATGTTGCGAACGTCGAGAACGTTATTCGCTCAGTGGTGCCTGCCTCGGATCTCAACCTGATTGCTTCCAACATCGGAACTGCGCCCGGATTTTCTGCAATCTACTCCAGCAATTCAGGCCAACACACCGCATTCGTTCAGGTGAGCTTGAGAGAAGGACACAAGAAAAGCAGCTTCTACTACATGGATCGGGTTCGCCAAGAATTGCGCAACCAACTGCCGGAGTTGTCCACATATTTCCAAACCGGCGGCTTGGTGGACGCGGTAGTGAACCTTGGGCTTCCCGCTCCCATCGACATTCAGGTTGGCGGCACGAATCTCGAATCCTCTGCGGAGGTAGCCCGCGAGTTGTCCCAGAGAATTCGAGCTCTCCCTGGGGTGGGCGATGTACTGACGCCGCAGGACCTGGACTATCCGGCTCTTCGGGTGAACGTCAACCGCGAAATGGCAGGCCGGCTGGGTCTGACCTCGCGCGAAGTGGTTGACAACGTGATCACCTCGCTTAGTTCCAACGGAATGATCGCGCCCAGCTACTGGGACGATCCGAAGAGTGGCAACAGCTATCTGCTCACCGTTCAATTCCCGGAGAAGCAGGTGAAGTCGCTCAGTGATGTTCGACAGATTCCGCTGCATGGCCGTGACGTTGCTTCCAGCACCACACTGGGCTCAGTCACTGACATGAAGTACGTCAACACTCCAACCGAGGTGGATCATTATCAGCTTCGCCGCGTGATTGACGTGTATGTATCGCCCTCGGGCGATGACCTTGGCGGTCTGGCAAAGCGCGTTCAGCACATCATCGATACAACCAAGGTCCCGGCAAACCTCGATATCGTCGTACGTGGCTCGGTCGAAGGAATGCGCCGCTCGTTCAGCAGCTTCGCTGTTGGACTTATTCTCTCTGTCGCTCTGGTCTACCTGATTCTGATGGCGCAGTTCTCCTCCTTCATCGATCCGCTCATAATTCTGCTGGCCATCCCGCCCGGTATAACGGGCGTGCTGCTGTTTCTGCTTATCACCGGAACTACCCTCAACGTCATGTCTCTTATGGGCATCGTCATGATGACGGGAATCGTTGTCTCCAATTCGATTTTGATCGTCGAGTTCACGCGCTCGTTGCGGAGTATCGGCATGCCGATACGCGAAGCGGTCGCCACCGCATGCCAGGTTCGCCTGCGCCCGGTGCTGATGACTTCGCTCGCCACCATCCTCGGCATGATACCCATGGCACTCGCGCTCGAAGCCGGCAGCGAGCAGTATGCTCCGCTCGCCCGCGCCATTATCGGGGGCCTCACAGTATCGGTGATTGTTACGGTCTTCGTCGTACCCGCCGCGTACCTCTGGGTCCATGGCAAGGAAGAACGGCCGGCAACGCCCGCCGCCGGAGGTGCGCAATGAAGGCCGCCCGTTTGCTTGCGATCGCCCTCGCATCGTCGCTGCCGCTTAGTGTCGGGGCCCAGGTTGCCACCCCCGCGTTGCCCCCGGCTGCGCTCCCTTCGGGTCCCGCTTCCTCTGCTCCTGCGATCCCACAGACCTCATCCCCAGCTTCGCCATCCATCCCGAATTCCTCCGCGACTTCCCCCAGCGCCACCTCGCCGGTCACGCTCACGCTTACGCAGGCTGAGAATATGGCACTGCACAACAATCCACGAATTGCGCTGGAACGCCTCTTGGCGCTTGCGCAGAATCAGGTCACACGCGAAACCCGTTCCATCGAAATGCCCGCACTTACCGGCAACATCACCGCCGTGGACTCGCATGCCGGCAGCCGCATCACCGCCGGTGGACTGAATAATCCAGTGGTCTACCAGAGAGCAGCCGCGGGGCTCACGCTTTCGCAGCTCCTCACCGACTTCGGCCGGACGCGCAACCTGGTCGGCAGTGCAGAGCTGAGAGCCCAGGCCAGCGCCAGCGCTGCCGAAGCCACCGCCGCCGACATCAAGCTTGCGGTCGATCAGGCCTTCTATCGCGCACTCGGGGCACAGAGCATCCTCAATGTCGCGCAGGAGACCGTAAAGGCACGACAGACGAACGTGGACCAGATCTCGGCGCTCACGAACGCCAAACTCCGCTCCACACTTGACCTCAGCTTTGCCAACGTCGCGCTCGCTCAGGCCAAGCTCCTGCTCCTCAACGCAAACAATCAGGCGCAGGATGCCCTAACCAGTCTGAACGCCCTGCTCGGCGAAGATGGCGCACCGAACTTCACGCTGGTACAGGACGAAGCCGCCTTGCCTCCTCCTCCGCAGGATCCTGAATCCCTCGTGAGCGCCGCCTTTGCGCATCGTCCCGATCTACTCTCGCTCAATCAGCAGGCCCAGGCGGCGAAAAAATTCAGCGCGGCGGAGCACGATCTGAACCGGCCGACGCTCTCCGCGCTCGCCGCGGGCGGTGGTACGCCGGTTCGAGCCGACGCGATCCCGAGTTCCTGGTATGGAGCCGTCGGCGTCAATCTGAGCATTCCCGTCTTCAACGGATTTCTCTTCTCCGCCCGGGCGCAGGGGGCTGACCTCCGCGCCCGTGCCTCAGAGCGCCAGGTCCAGGATTTGCGGGACGCCATCGCCCGGGATGTACGAACCACTGCGCTTCAGGCTCGCTCCAATTACGAGCGCATCTCCGTCGCGCAACAGCTGCTGGATGAGTCCAACTCCGCGCTCGATCTTGCCCAGCTCCGGTACAATCTGGGCCTCTCATCGATCGTTGAGCTTAGTCAGGCACAGCTGCAGCAGACGCAGGCGCTGATCGACTTTGCTGATGCGCGTTACACCTATGCGGCCTCGCTTGCAGAGATCCGGTTCCAGACTGGCCAGTAAGATGTTGCACGGCTAGCTCTCGTAGACCCGCCACAACTCGATGTAAGCGGCCAAACGCACGACGTGGAAGAAGTCCGACGCAAGACAGTAGACCACCAGCACTCCTGCGTACCACCACATCATGAATTCCGGCGTGACGATTGTCTGGAACGGAAGCGGAGATGCCGACGC
The DNA here is from genome assembly GCA_025929125.1 of Acidobacteriaceae bacterium. GTDB lineage: Bacteria > Acidobacteriota > Terriglobia > Terriglobales > Acidobacteriaceae > Edaphobacter. The sequence goes on from JAICMT010000022.1 coordinate 3,027, forward strand.
CACCATAGCCAAAACGATGAGTGCGATCTTCACAATGCCCATCACCAGGTTGATCTCGACAAGCTTGGCCCGCAGCGGCCCCATGCGAGCTGCACCTGCCAGGCTCGCGGCCGGCCCTGTCCCGCGCAGCATTGCGATCAGGGGCGCCATTGAAAAGAGCCAGCTCACCCCGGCCCAAACTGCGAACAGCCCGAGGCTCGCCGCAATCACCATCGCTGCGTAGAGCACCGCATTCGGCTGCCCGCCCGCAGCGATCGGGCGCGCGACCGCCACCTGTCCTGACCACTGCAGCAGTTCAAACCAGAGCGCAAAGCTACCCACCAGCGCCGCCACCCGGATTCCCTGCAACACCGCAAACGTCACCGGACGCGCGAGCAGCGCTCGATCCATCCGCCGCAGCACTAGCGTCCGTCCCAGTGCGGACACCAGCACCCACCCCACCAGCAGCGCCGGGACCAGCCACTCTGCGAGCCGCAGAATACCGGGCCGTAATGGATCCCAGACCTGGGTCAGGAGGGTGCCCATGCCGACCGGATCAGCCAGAGAAATCCGTTTCAGCAATCGAAGGTCCGCGCCGGACTGACTGACCACACGCGTCGCGTGAAGCCACATCAGCGCCAGCGCAGGAATCCCGATTACCCAGCGCCACAGCACCTCCAGCGCTGTCAGGGAGGGCCGCTTCCAGCACGCCGACATGGTGTGCACAAAGGACTGCGTCCCGCGGATCGTGCCGCTCTCAGCCAGCTGCTCCGGCTCGGTCACCTACTTCACCACGAGGTTGACTAGCTTGGCCGGAACGACGATTACCTTCACCAGCGTTCTACCCTCCAGCCGTGCCTGAATGCGGGGATCTGCCAGTGCCGCCGCTTTAATGATCTCCTCGTCGCTTCCTGCTGCCAGCTTGATGACGCTGGCCAGCTTGCCATTGATCTGCACCGGGATCTCCACCTCGTTCTCGCGCGCCAGTTCCGCATCGGCAACCGGCCACGCAACCCGGAATACCGCGCCCTCACCGCCAATCTGTTCCCATAACTCCGCCGCGAGAAACGCCGCAAAAGGCGCCAGCAGCAGAGTCAGGGTGCGGAAGACCTCCGCCACCGTCGCTGCCGACACCTCGCCTGAGTCCATTGCCGCCTCATGGTCCAGGATGGTGTTGACCAACTCCATAATGGCTGCAATGCAGGTGTTGAAGTGCCAACGCCCGCTGAAGTCCTGCGTGATCTTCGCAATCGTCTGGTGTAGCTTGCGGAGTAGCGCCTGGCCAGCTGCCCCCTGCTTCCCTCGCCCGGTTGCTGTGCCGCGAATCTGTTCCGCATACTTGATCGTCAGACGATAGACCCTGCCCAGGAAGCGGCTGATCCCCGCCACGCCTTCCTCCTGCCAATCGAGATCACGGTCCGGCGGCGCGGCAAACAGGGCATACATGCGAGTTGAGTCCGCGCCATAGCGCGCAATCATGTCGTCGGGCGAGACTACGTTGCCCTTCGATTTCGACATCTTGGCGCCATCCTTGATTACCATTCCCTGGGTGAACAGCCGGGTAGCCGGCTCATCATTCTCAATCAGACCCAGATCCCGCATCACCTTGGTCCAGAAGCGACTGTAGATCAGGTGCAGGATCGCGTGCTCCACACCACCGATGTACTGATCAATCGGGAACCAGTAATTTGCTTTCGCTGAGTCGAAAGGGGCCGTTGCATTCTTTGCATCGGTGTAGCGGTAGAAGTACCAGCTCGAATCGACAAAAGTGTCCATGGTGTCGGTCTCACGTCGCGCGGGACCTCCGCATACCGGGCAGGTTGTATCCACGAAGCCTGCCAATCGCCCCAGCGGCGATCCTCCCTGCTGCGTGATCTCCACCTGCTCGGGCAGCAGCACCGGCAGCGCGGATTCGGGCAGAGCAACGACTCCGTCCGCCTCCACGCCCTGATGGCCGTTGCGACAGTAGACCATCGGAATCGGAGTGCCCCAGTACCGCTGACGGCTCACTCCCCAGTCCTTCAGGCGGTAGGTCACGGTCGGCTCGCCAAATTTGTTTTCCTTGGCATGCTTGCCCATGGCCGCCTGCGCCTCGCGGCAGCTCTGCCCGGACCAGGCGCCTGAGTTCATCAGGACCGATGCATCTTCGTCCAGATACGGCAGCGGCGGCAACTCCTCTCCGTGGACATCCGGCACAATCACCCGCCGCACCTCCAACCCGTACTTCGCGGCAAACTCGAAGTCGCGCTCGTCATGCGCAGGCACGCTCATGATCGCGCCGCTACCGTAATCGGCCAAGATGTAGTTCGCCACCCAGATCGGCACGCGTTCGCCGTTGAACGGATTGATTGCGAGTCGGCCGGTAGACACGCCGTGCTTCTCGATTGCGCCCACGTCTCCGCTCTCGCGAGCCGCCTTCTGCTCGGCGATCATCTTATCCACCTGCCCTGCCAGCACGGCATCCTGCTCCGAAAAGCGCTTGGCCACCGCATGCTCCGGCGCGATCTGAATCGAAGTGGCCCCGAAGATGGTGTCCACGCGGGTGGTGAACACGGTGATTGCCGGGCACTGGTCGGCTCCCGCCCCGGCCGCGTCCTCCAGTGCAAAATCAACCAGCGTGCCTTCGCTGCGTCCGATCCAGTTCCGCTGCATGGTGCGGACCTTCTCCGGCCAGCCCTCAAGCTTCTCCAATCCATTCAGCAGTTCGTCCGCATACTGCGTGATTCGCAGGAACCACTGCGTCAGGTCCTTCTGCTCCACCAGCGTGTCGTCATGCCGCCAGCAGCGCCCGTTGATCACCTGCTCGTTGGCCAGCACGGTCTGGCAGTCTGGACACCAATTCACCTTGCTCTTCTTGCGGTACGCCAGCCCATGCTCGAACATCTTCAGGAAGAACCACTGGTTCCAGCGGTAGTACTCCGGGAGGCAGGTGGTCACCTCATTGGCCCAGTCGTAGCTGAACCCGATGCGCGCCATCTGCTTGCGCATGGCTGCAATGTTGCTCAGCGTCCACTCACGTGGGGGCGTGTTGTTCTTGAGCGCGGCATTTTCCGCCGGCAGCCCGAAGGCATCCCAGCCCATCGGGTGGAGCACGTTGTATCCCTGCATCCACATAAAGCGGGCCAGCGCGTCGCCAATTGAGTAGTTCCGCACATGCCCCATGTGCAGCTGGCCACTCGGATACGGCAGCATCTCCAGGCAGTAAAACTTCGGGCGCCCCGAATCGTGCCGGTCAGCTGCGTACAGCCCCGGATCGGCATCCCACCGCGCCTGCCACTTCGGCTCGATCTCCGCCGGGTTATATCGCTGCTGTGTCTCGCTCCCGCCCGCAACTTGCTCTGACATAGCTTCGATTGTAAAGAATTGTGGCGGCGCTCCTCTCCCGGCTGCGATGGTGACGCGGAAAAAAATGGCCCCACTCCTGCTCGAAGTGGGGCCAACCGCATCTTGCGTCACTCTGTACTCTCGACCGGCCTGGTCAGCTCTCACTAGAGGGTTGACCGGATATTCGAACGAGAGCTCCTCGTGCCCTGCAAGCTCCTGAACTCTTATTTCGTGAAGATCGTGCTCCCGGGAACCTTCCCCTCGTCATTTAGGATTCTGTTCTCGGCGCGCTTCGCGCCGCGCATCGCATTCACGTCCAGTCTTTCCTGTTTGCTCTTCTCATCCGTAAGCTCATCCCCCGAGCCCCTGCCTTCGATCGCTTCATGAGAAGGCCGTGCTGCGCTCTTGGTGGAATCTAGTCCGTGTGCCATAAACTTCTCCTAGTAAATAAGAACCTCTTCGACCCCCTTGGGTTGCCCTGACGCCCATGTCCTCTGTCATTTACCGGCTAAACTGGCTGTAGCCCCATGCAGTCCTTCAACCCCAACAGTCTTCACGCCTCCGCGCTTGTCATCGACACCCATGCTGACACTCCGCAGCGCTTTGCCGACGAGGACTGGGACTTCACCGCCCCGCTCGGCCACGGCATGCTGAACCTAGAGACCGCCCGAAGCGGCAATTTGGCAGCTGAGTTCGTCGCGATCTGGGTTGAGCCAACCGCTTGGAAAGGACGCTTCGCGCATCGCACTCTCACGCTGATCGACGCGGTTCACCAGCAGATCCGCCGGCACCCCTCTGAGCTTGCTCTCTGCACCTCGCCAGCGGAGATTCTCGCCGCGCGTGATGCCGGAAAGTTCGCCATGCTGATGGGAATCGAGGGTGGGCACGCCATCGAAAACTCTCTTGCCCTGCTCCGGGCCTACTTCACGCTCGGTGTGCGCTATATGACTCTCACCTGGGCTAACTCCAACGACTGGGCTGAATCCTCTGGCGACCTTCACCCGAATCCAGCAGACTCAACCATTTCCCGGCCCTACGGCCTGACCAGCTTCGGCCGCGAGGTCGTTGCCGAGATGAACCGCCTCGGGATGATGGTCGATGTTTCGCACGCCTCGGACCAGACCCTCGCTAACGTTCTCGAAGCCACACGCGCCCCCGTCCTGGCCTCCCACTCCTGCGCGCACGCTCTCTGCAACTCAGCGCGCAATCTCACGGACGACCAGCTTCGTGCCATTGCCACGAACAATGGGGCCATCATGGTCAACTTTTACTCCGCCTTCGTCGACGAGAACTATCGCCAGGCTTACAACGCGCAGCGGCCCGAGCGCTTTGCGGCCCATACGCGACTTGAAGAGGACTACGCCACCCGCCGCGAGCCGGTCCCCTTCTACGCCTCGAATGAGATTGACGTGGAATTTGCAGCTCGCATCCCGCGGCCGCCATTTGAGTCCCTGATCGCCCACTTCGAGCACATCGTGCAGGTCTCCGGAATTGACCACGTTGGCATTGGCTCGGACTTCGACGGCATCTCGGCCCTCCCCGAAGGCATCGACTCCGCCGCTGACCTGCCGAAGATCACCGCCGCGCTGGCAGCACGCGGCTTCTCCGAAGCCGACCTCCGCAAACTCTTGGGCGGCAACTTGATGCGCGTTTTCCAGGAAGTTGAGGCTCTCGCAAGCAGCGAATAGGCTCAGTACTTCGCCAGCGCCAGCATTTCACGGTACAGATCCTCCGGCTGCGGCAGGATCGCGTCCTCCAGCACCGGCTGGTACGCGCAGAAGGTATCCAGCGCCGCCACACGCCGCACCGGTGCATCCAGCCAGTCGAACAGCTCCTGCCCGATTCGTGCCGCGATCTCCGCCCCGTAGCCCCAGCTCAGCGTGTCCTCATGGGCCACAATGACCTTGCTGGTCTTCTTCACCGATTCGGCAATCGTTTCCCAGTCGAATGGGTTCAGTGTCCGCAGGTCGATCAATTCCACATCTACGCCGGTCTCGCGGAAGAGCTTGTCCGCCGCCTGCAGTCCGCGGGGCACGAGGGCGCCATAGGTCACCACGGTGAGGTCTTTTCCTGCCCGCACCACCTTCGCCTTGCCAAACGGAATCGAATACTCCGGCCCCGGATATACTCCGCGCCCGAACGTCTCGCGGTATAGCCGCTTGTGCTCCAGAAACAGCACCGGATCGTCGCAGCGGATCGCCGTCCGCAGTAGTCCTAGAGCATCCAGCGCATTGGAGGGCATCACTACGTGCATTCCGGGGGTATGCGTAAACAGGCTTTCGCCCGACTGCGAGTGGTAGATGGACCCGCCTGTCAGATATCCGCCAATCGGTACCCGGACTACTACTGGGCAGCTCCACATGCCATGCGAGCGCCACCGGATCAGCGGCAGCTCATTGCGCAGCTGATGCATCGCCGGCCAGATGTAGTCAAAGAACTGGATCTCCACCACTGGCTTCAGCCCGCGCACAGCCATCCCGATAGCACGGCCGACAATGTTCGCTTCGGCCAGCGGCGAGTTCCAGCAGCGATCTGACCCAAACTCGGTCTGCAGCCCTGCCGTCAGCTTGAACACACCGCCCTTGCCTTTGATCTTGCCCGCCCGCAGCGGCTCTTCCCGGGTAGCGTCCGCCACATCCTCACCGAACACCACGATGCGCTCGTCGCGCCGCATCTCGTCCTTCAGGCACTGATTGATCAGCTCGGCCATGGTCCGCTCCGCCGGGTCCGCCGTCGCCTGCACCTGAGTCGCAAACCGCGCATCGGAGGGCTTCAGATCCTCCGAGTACTGGTGCCGCAGAATCTCCTCTGGCTCTGCGCTCGGCAGCACTGCCTGCACCGCGCGGTCGGCCGCCCGCTGTACCTGCGCATCTACTTTGCGCTCCAGCTGATTGATCCCGTCCGTGTCCAGGACGCCTTCCCGCAGCAGCCACATCTGCATCTTCGCCAGCGGGTCGCGGGCGGTCTCCACCTTTACCTCCTGCTCGCTGCGGTACTGCCGCTCATCGTCGCTCAGCGAGTGCGAGTAGGGCCGCACCACATGCCCATGCACCAGCGCGGGCCCCTTCCCCGATCGCGCATACGCTACCGCATCCCGCATCGCCACGTAGCTCGCAATCGGGTCGGTGCCGTCCACTTCGGCGAAGTGGAAGTTTGGAAAATTCGCTATCAAGCGCGAGATGTTTCCGCCCGGAGTGTTCGCCTCTACCGGCGTTGAGATCGCATACTCGTTGTCTTCGACCACAAACACCATCGGCAGCTTTCCATTGCTCGCCGTGTTCAGTGACTCCCAGAACTCGCCTTGGCTTGTCGAACCCTCACCGATCGAGACGTACACCACCTCATCTCCACGGAAGTCCACGTCTTTGTAGTCGCGATAGTCTCCCCACCCGGCCTCTGGCCTGACCACCGCTTTGGGATGGCGCGAGAAGTACCGCCCCGCCTCCGCGCATCCGACCGCCTGGAGGCACTGCGTCGCTGTCGCCGAGCTCGGCGTCACAATATGGAGCTTGCGGCTCGACCAGTGCGACGGCATCTGGCGTCCGCCGCTCGCCAGGTCTTCCGCCGCGCCTACGGCTTGCAGCATCTGCTCCTCAACCGTGTAGCCCAGTGCAAGGCAGATCGCGCGATCGCGATAATAGGGGAAGAACCAATCGTACCCGGGCCTGAGCGCCATCCCGGCCGCTACCAGCAGTGCCTCATGCCCTGCGCAGGAGATCTGGAAAAAGATCTTCTGCTGTCGCTTCAACACAATCTCGCGGTCGTCCGTCCTGCGCGACAGGTACATCAACCGGTAGAACTCGATCAGCTGCTCGCGCGTCAGCGGCAGCTCCGCATGAGCGGCAGCCTTGCTTGCCGGGGCCGCCGCAGCCACGCTCTTCAGTCCCTCGCCACCTGATCCATTGCGACGCGCCATGCCTTCCTTCCTCCGGGCCGAGGTGTAGTGCCGTGAAGATTCTACGCCGCCTGCCGCGAATTCGCCGCAGATCTGGTCGCAACGAGCCACACCAAAGCAGCCGCTCCAAGTCACTCCGACCGCAACTTATCCAGAAAAGAAACCACCGAGGCGTCCGACCAGTCGGCCGGCCCGATCTGCTTTGAAACCAGGCGTCCACGTTTGTCAAAAATAAAGGTCGCTGGATACTGGCCGAAGCGCAGCGACTCCGGTATATCGCTGTCATGCGTCACGTAGAACGGAAGCGTA
>JAICMT010000453.1 GCA_025929125.1 Acidobacteriaceae bacterium
CCCCAAGTGCGGCTATCACTTCCGTATCGATGCGCGGCGCCGGATTGATCTGCTGCTGGACCCTGGGTACGAGCTAGTGGACCTGGATCTGCGTTCGACCGATCCGCTCGACTTCTCCGACCTGAAGAAGTACAGGCACAGATTGACAGAAGCGCAAAGGAAGACGGGCCTGAACGACGCTATCGTCAACGCGGTCGGCACCATTGGTCCTCATGCCGTGGTGATCAGCTCGATGGAGTACGGGTTCATTGGTGGCAGCATGGGTGCGGTGGTAGGCGAGACCATCGCTCGGGCCGTCGACCGCTCGCTGGCGACCCGGCACCCGCTGATCATCGTCGCCGCATCGGGCGGCGCGCGCATGATGGAAGGCATTGTCTCGCTGATGCAGCTGGCGAAGATATCCTCTGGTCTGGCGCGCATGGACGACGAGCGGATCCCATACATCTCCGTGATGACGGACCCCACCACCGGAGGCGTGACCGCCAGTTTCGCCATGCTGGGGGATCTGAACATCGCTGAACCCGGGGCGCTCATCGGCTTCGCAGGGCCAAGGGTGATTGAGCAGACCACGCGCCAGCGGCTACCGGAGGGCTTCCAGCGTTCCGAGTTCCTGCTACAGCACGGCTTCCTGGATGCGATCGTCAGCCGCAAGGAGATGAAGGGCTACCTGCAGCGGACCCTCACCTGGATGGCTGGGAGCGCCGAGGCGGCAAGCTAGCCAGAACTCTAGTGTGTCGCAGACTTGGCGCTGCTGCGCTTCTTCTTCGTAACCGGAGCCGGTGCAGGAGTGCAGGTCACGGGCGCGGGCGGAGGAGGAGCCGGCCGGGCTGCGGCCTGCTGCAGCCGGATCATCTTCTGCTCCTGAGCCTCCGTGTTGGCCTGGAGTTGGTCTCCCAGGCTGCGGCGCGCATCGGCAATGCTGCCCAGCGCATCGTCCAGCGCTCCGACCTGGTCCTTCGGCGCGGCCAGGCGGCCGGCTGCATCCAGCCGCAGCATGACGTCATAGAGCGCATCGACGTTGCGGAAAACGGGGAGGGCCTTGGCTGCGGAGTCTGGCGCAGCATCCGCCGCCATGACCAGGCCAGGAAGCGTTTGGTCGATATCGCGCTGAACCGACTGGAGGTTTCCATCCGCTTCGTTCTTGATCGCGGAGGAGGCCTTCCACTTGTCGATATTCAAAGAACTGAGCGCTTCCTTCACGAGCCGGATGCTGGGCTGGAGCGTCGCGCCCATGCGCCCGGAGTTGGACGGAGCTACCCCGGCCGGCGAAGGTGCGGCATTCATCCCTTGCGCTCCGGCTGACACTATTCCACAGGACGTGCCCAGCGCCACACAGCCTATCCAAACCCGCAAACTCATTGCATTTCCTCCATCACACAGCCGTCGGCCGGGAGCTATGTTCCTCCGGCGAGTTTACATGCGCATCTCAGGTCTTCGATATTCGATGCAGCTTTTCCCCTTCTCCGCAGACGAGTCGGTCGATTTGCCCGGTTTGGGAAGCGACGATCCTACTTTCTCGATGGCCGCTCAACCGGGAGGTTAGACCCACGCATGCACGATTCGGGGTGCTTTGCCTCGCAGTCGCAGGTCGTCCCGTCGGTCCGCGAAGTATCGGGCGTTGAGCTCGGGGGCTCCCAGGTCTTCTATCCCTTTAAAGGCCGCGAGCTCGGATGCAAGCTGCGGAGGGGTAAAGAAGAGCTTGAAGTTTTCTCCGGCAAGTTCAACACGAGCGGAGAGGGAATCAAACGCAAGCTGCTCGAGGTGAGGCAGAACGGATCGGGGTTGGCCGTAGTCGAAGGCCACTCCGCTGCCCGTCGGTTGGTGGGCAAGGAACGCAACGGTGGAGCGGAAAGCTTCGAGAGTCAGGTAGGGAACAACGCCGAGCCAGCTGAAGAACGTAGGAGCCGCCGGGTTCCAACCGGCTGAGCGAAGCTCGTCTCCTGCGGACTGGCACTCGAAGTCCACCGGAATATTGGTCAGGCACGCAGGCTGCGGCAGGCCTGCGGAGCGGAGCAGTTCCTGCTTCCAGGCCTGGGTGGCAGGATGGTCCACTTCAAATACGCGCAGCTCCGGGTAAGGATTGCGGTGAGCAAAGGTGTCGAGCCCCGCGCCGAGCACGACATACTGGCTGACTCCGGCCGCTACGGAGCCGCGGAGCACGTCCTCCGCAAGGCGGCTACGGGCCACTAGCAGAGCGCGAAGGCCTGCGGAGTAGGGACGCGGTTTGTGTTCGGCCACTCGGCCCGGCGTGCGTTCCAGTTCGCCGGCATGCGGGCC
>JAICMT010000213.1 GCA_025929125.1 Acidobacteriaceae bacterium
CCGGTTTGCCCGCGCATCGCTCAGTGTGCTTAGGATAGGGATTATGGCGAAAACCGAATCGAAAATGGTAGAGCTGGGAACCATGGCGCCGATGTTCGAGATGCTCGACGTGGTGACCAACCGGTCGTGGAGTCGCGACGATGTGTTCGCGCAGGCCTGGGATGACGACCGCAGCGACCAGGAGAACATGATGCCGGGCGGCGGAACCTCAAAGACCGGGCGCCACGGATTGCTGGTCATGTTCATCTGCGTGCATTGCCCCTTCGTCAAGCACGTGGAGCAGGAGCTGGCGCGTATTGGACGCGACTACGCCGGCAGGATCGGGATTGCGGCCATCAGCTCCAACGATATTGGGGAGTTCCCGGACGACGCGCCGGAGCACATGAAGGAGCAGGCGCAGCGGCTGGGCTTCAAATTCCCCTATCTCTTCGATGAGACGCAGGAGACGGCGCGCTCCTACGGCGCAGCCTGCACGCCGGACTTCTTCCTCTATAACGCCGCGATGGAGCTGGTGTATCGCGGGCAGCTCGACGACTCGCGGCCAGGCAAGTACTCTGACGGCAAGGAGATTCCGGTGACGGGCAAGGACCTGCGTGCGGCGATGGATGCGGTGATCGCCGGCAAGCGGCCCGACCCGAACCAGAAGCAGAGCGTCGGCTGCAACATCAAGTGGCGTGAATAAAGCGATCAGCGGCCGGCAATTTCCACGCACAAAGATGCCCCACCCGGAAAACGAGTGGGGCATCGTCTTGTGATTGCAGTGCAGTGCTAGCGGCGCGCGTTGTCAGCGCGGGAGCCGCCGAAGATCTGCGCGACCGTATGCTCAAAGTTCGACGCGGCTGCAGGTGCGTTCACATTCCCGTGCAGGATGCTTTCAAACGTTGTGCTCTTGCCGTAGTACGTATTGCTATCGTCCTTGTCCTGAGTGACGACGTCACCCGATAGATCGACTCCGGCGAAGACGCCTTTGCTGCGTGAGTACGAAAGGAAGCCGGCATTGGCGGTATCGGTCGTCGAGGCCTGCGCCTGCCGTCCTACCGGCCCGGCGGCGATGCCGATGTCCCCGCCCAGCTTCACCTTGTCTTGCAACAGGTGCTCCGCCGCATTACGCGACATCGCAAGCAGCACCAGATCTGTGGATTCGCCGCCGATCTGCGCGCCGAAGCTGGCGCCGCTCAGCTGCACAAAGGCCGGGCCGCTCCACCCGCTGCCCGTCCTGCAGGTGGCGACACCTTCTCCGTGCTCTGCGCCAACGATGAAGGCTCCTTTCTTGAATCCCGGCACAACGATGACACAGCTCGCCTTGGAGGCGACGTCGCTGGGAATGCCTTTGTCCGGCGTGCTCATCAGTTTATGAAGAACCTGGCTGGCGTTGTTGACGCGCTCATCCAGCTTGGCCTTATCGGCGGCATGGGCGCTGAGCGTCACCGTCGTTGCCAGGCAGACTGCCACACTCCATTCCTTTAGCATGGATCCCTCCTATGAGTGGCCGCGGGGGCGTGCTTCCTCAAGAGGCCACAGGAGTACGATGCCCACCTGCTGCGCGGGGGATTTCACGACACTGGTGTGAATTTTGGTGATCTCAAAACGGGCGACGGGCGCCTCCTCTTCTGATTGATAAGAGGAAGGCGCCCGCAGTTCGTGTCACGAGTGCAGCTTCAGTACGTCGCTGTACCTTCCGTATCCGTGTAGTTGGTGGTGGTTGCGGTGCAGGTCTGGTAGGTGTAACCGTAGTTGTCAGTCCGGGTGGAGCAGCTGTAGGGCTGTCCCGCGGTTTGCTGGGTGGAGGTAAGCGAAACCGTCATGCTGCCGCCGAAACCGGTACCGGAGGCATCCGTGGCGGTCAGGCTGGCAACCCACGTGTTGCCGACGGGCACCCTGGTACCAGTCGGCGTCTCGGTGCTGGTATTCCAGGTGTAGTAGTTGTTGGGGTCCGAGCAGACCGAGAAGAACTGGCAGTTGTAACCGCTGGACAGGTAGGTCACGTCGCCTGCATCCCGTGTGCTTTCCACCTTCTGGCTGGTCCAGATCGGCTGGTTCGAACTGTCGTAGTAGGTGGAGGACACAAGGTTGAACGTGTGATCGTCCGCGATGCCCGTGCCGGTCACTACCCTGTAGCTCGCGGTGGGTACCTGGCACATCGGAATGCTGGACGGGTAAACGTTGACGCTTCCGGTGATGCCGGTAGCCTTGGAGGTGTAGACGGGCGCGCCGTCCATTGTCTCCGTATAGGTGATGTCGACGGGGAACTGGTAGGGCAGAGCGTTGCTGACGCCGGTGCAGCCGGTGCTGGTAAGCATGATGTGCGAGTTCTGCTGCTCCCCGTTGGAGGCCTCGGTATCGCTGTAGTCTCCCACCAGGTTGCCGCCGAAGTGGACCTGGGAGGTATACAGACTGCTCAGCGGGAATCCACCCTTCTGGTCGGAGAAGGAGGCGCTGCCGTGCTCCGCCGTGTTGTCATTCAGGCCTGCCACGTTCAGTGTTGCGGAGGCGGTGTTGTTGTCGGTGTCCCAATCGGCCGGCGAGACGCTGGCGGCCGTCACCTGGATGTTATGGCCTCCGGTGGCGTTGAAGGTGTACGTAAACTCGCAACTTACGCTGCCGCCGGCATCGATGTAGACGTTCTTGGCCTGGTCTACGAGCACGCCGTCCACGAGGAGCTGGCAGGTGGTGGTGGCGGCCGCATCTCCGTTCAGCTCCACCAGGTTGGCATGCAGCGTCACCGGCATGTTGACTGTGGCCGAATCGGGAAGATGCAGCGGCTGGACCGCAACATCGGGACGCAGCTTGACCGTCTCCACCAGCGTGAGCACGTCGGTGCGGTGGTCGATGCCGTTGATGTTGACCTGAAATTGCGCCTGCTGATGGCGGCCCAGCGAGGAGGAGGTGAAGGCGTAATAGCCGGCCGGCGTGGAGAGCGGGCCAAAGTTCTGGGCGAACAGCGCGTTGCCATTCTGATCCAGAGGCTTGAACTGAACTCTGGCGAAGCTGCCGGGCGGCGTGGCGCTGGAATCCAGTGCGCCCGTGGTGAGCTCAATGTCGGTATTGCCATCCTTCCCCTGCAGCGCACGGGCGGTCAGGTGAGCGGAGCCGCTGCGGCCGGTGGCGTTCCCGACGCCGCTTTCGCGGTAGTGCTTGGTGTTGGCAATGGCGTATCCCGGGATGGACTGGGACACGGCTGGAAGGGCTCCAAGAAAAGGGAGCAAGAACAGCAAAGGCGTACGGTTCATGGCGTGCATTCTCCTCGTGCGTGCTGCATGGGTCGGCGCTATGGCCGGTCGCTGGTTGGTCACGTGCTGCGCATCTGTGACTGAGCCGGGGAACTCAACGGGAGACCGGCTCTGCGACTATGAAGGCATTCTCTGGCCTTCCCGGGGAATGAGGGATCACACAATCGGGGATGTTTCGCCATCGATTCGTTCCCCGCTGGGAATCAGAAGGGGTTACCGACGGTGCGAAGGGCGCTTCAGGCGATGAAAGGCTTCAGCGCCGGTCTGTGGTGAGGTACACGGCGACTGCGCCGAGCGTCATCAGCAGAGTCGCTGCGGCAATCATTGGCGCGAGCCCCCAGAGATCCACGAGCGACGCAATGGAAGTGGGCGCGGCAAGGGCATGGCCCACAACCGCCCGCCAGTTGCGCGCGGCCAGCACGGCGATGGCGGCAAGCACCACCAGCACGGCGAAGGCCTGCGCGGCCACAATCGGACGCGTCGCCCGAGCGAGCACCGCCTCGCGGCGGCGAGCCTGCGCGCGCCACCAGATCAGGCTTGCCGGCTCGGGACGGCTTTCGTCCAGAGCTTCCAGCCGCGCCTGCCGAAGGTGAATCGTTAGCGCGACTTCCTGGGTGCAGCGACGGCAGCACCCGACGTGCGCGCGCAGCTCCGGCGACGAGGCAGTCGGCCAGTGCCCGCTGTGCAGCTCCTGCCGAAGTTCCTCGAGATGAGCGCATCCAGATTTCATCGTTCGCCTCCGCGCGTGATCAGTCGCGACATCTGGCGTCGCGCCCGGAACAGCAGCAGCCGGATACTGGCCGTGGCCAGCCCCGTGATCTCGGCGATCTCCCGGTGGGAGTAGTTTTCCGCGTGCGCAAGCCAGAGCAGCTGCCGGTCGCGCGGACGCATTTGCGCGAGAGCGGGTGACAGCGTCAGGCGCGAGTCCGACTGCGCGCAGAGGTCCGGCGCGGCAGAGAGCTCCGGCGGCAGCTCCTCGATCGAAACGGTGCGGTGGTGTCGCCAGTGATCTCGCAGCAGATTGCTGGCAATACGGAACAGATAACGGCGGCAGGCGACCTCGCCATCGAGCGCCGGGCTGGAGGTAAGAAAGCGGATGAAACTCTCCTGCACCAGATCGTCGGCCAGGGCAGGATCGCCCGCAGCGAGCG
>JAICMT010000438.1 GCA_025929125.1 Acidobacteriaceae bacterium
GAAGCCCGCGGCCCAGACCGCCAGCAACTAGACAAGCAGCAACTAGGACCGCGGTCGATCACCGGCGAGATCGCGTACCACTGTTAGCGTCAGCGGTTCTTCAGCAACAGCCGCAGGCCTTGCCGCGCAAGGCCTCGCGGCCTTCGCGGACCAGCAGCGGAATTGCCGCCAAGGCGGCCAGATTGTCGAACCAGGCAATGCCCAGCAGGGCGCGAAGCGCAAGTCCGAGTAGGGTTATCGCGGCGATATACGCGCAGGTGGCGGACTGCACCGCATCGGCGGCCAGCGCGGCATTGCCGGTGTGCGCAGCCTCGCGCCGCTTCAGCCTCGCCAGCACCGGCATCACTACCAGAGCAGCGGCGGTGATGCCGATTCCGGCAAACGTCCGCTCCGGCTCCACTCGCAGCACATACGAGCCGACTGCAATCAGCAGGATCGCAACCGCCAGCAGAAACAGCAGTCCGCCGCTGATGCGCGCCGCGCGGCGCTCGGATAAATGAATTCCAGGTATCCACTGGGAGAGAACTGTGGCGGCAGAGAGAGTCTCCACCAGGCTGTCCGACCCGAAGGCGAGCATGGCCGGGCTGTGCGCGCTGAACGCGGAATAAGCGGAGACGCCAAGCTCGACCAACATCCAGCTCAGCGTCACTGCCGTGAGCGCAACCGATCGCTTGCGGATGTTTTGCGGAGCACTCCGGTCGCTCATCCGCTCACCCGGCAGATCAGGCATTTCAGATAGCTGCTCTCCGGAAGAGTAAGGATTGCCGGATGATCAGGCGCGGCCCCTCGGCTCTCCAGCAGCTGGACACGGCGGCCGGCGTCTGCGGCGGCCGAGCGCAGCATCTCGACAAAGTCGCTCAGCCCGACGTGATGCGAGCAGGAGCAGGTGACAAGGGTGCCGCTGTTGCCCAGCATCTTGAGCGCGCGCAGGTTCAGCTCCTTGTAGCCACGCAGCGCGCCCTCGGCGGCTCGCCGGGATTTCGCGAACGCCGGCGGGTCGAGCACGATGGTGTCAAAGCTCTCCTTGGCATCGGCCAGATCGCGCAGCAGTTCGAACGCATCGGCCTCTATCCAGTCCACGCGCGCGGAGAGGGCTTCCCGATTCAGTTCCAGATTGCGGTCTGCCACTTCCAGCGCGGCGCGGCTCGCATCCACTCCGGTAACCCGGCTGCAGGTGCGGGCCAGATGAAGTGCAAAACCGCCCTGGTAGGTGCACACGTCCAGCGCACGGCCATGCGCAGCGGTAGCAGCCGCAGCGTAGTTCAGTCGCTGATCGAGAAATGCGCCCGTCTTCTGCCCCGAAGTGGCGTCGAAGTGATATCGAAGCCCATTGATATGAAAGATAGTTTCCGGCGAAGCGTCGGGAGAACGCTGGAGCAGCGGCGAATCGGGAGCCGGCCCAAGCCGCTCCAGTTCGCGCATGCGCCCGTCGGGCCGCTCCACAACCAGCATGGCCCAGGACTCTGCGCTGAGCACGTCGCGCACGACCTCGCGAACATCGTCTTGCGCCGTTCCCTGCGTCAGCAGCTGCAGCACCACCACGCCGTTGTAGCGATCGCCGATGATCCCGGGCAGCTCGTCGGCCTCGGAGAAGAACAAACGGCAGGCGTTGGTTGCATCTCCGGAGAACGCCTCGGGCACCAGAGCACGGCGCAGATCGAGTGCCGCACGCAGTCGCATGCGCAGCTCAGTCAGGTAATCGGCGCGCGTCAGTTGTGGGTGGGACGAAACCATCCGCACAGCAATCTCAGAGGACTCGGAGTAAAGCCCTGAGCCGAGCGGTCGTCCGCGCGGATCCATCACGGTCACCAGGCCGCTCCCGTCGAGCTCCCCCGGAGCGCCTTCCAGGTCCGATCGGTAAATCCAGAGGTGGCCGAGGCGAAGACGCGTGGCAGCCCGGCTCGAAATATGCAGCACTGCGCCTTCGCTTTCAACGCTTTTCGCCATATCTCATGGTCGCACGGCCACTTGCGAGCTTGCGCGGAGGGTGCCGTGGGCGCAACACATTATTTCTGCACGCAAGAGAGTCCTTTGCAAACAACATCCCGTCTGTATGTGCAGACTGCCGCCGAATCGCAACACACGTGGGGAAACCATGCCGGATGCGCAGGCGTGTGGCAGCTTTGCCGCGTTTTGAATGGAGAGTACGTCTTGCGTCGACTGACGAGTAGTAAGTATCTGGCTGCGATAGGGTTCGTACTCACAATGGTGACGGCGGGTACCGCCTTCGCTCAGGATGCCACGGCACAGGCCCCCCCTGCTCCCGCGCCGGTTACTGCGCCGAGCCCCCAGCCTGCCGCCGCAGCTCTCTCCGCCACCGTGCAGAGCGCAACCATCAAGGGTACGGTCAAGGCGGGCGAGACTCCGCTGCCAGGCGTGGCGGTGACCGCCAC
>JAICMT010000471.1 GCA_025929125.1 Acidobacteriaceae bacterium
CTCCCCAAACGGCTGCCAGGCGAGTCCGATTCGCGGACCGTAGTTGTTGCGGTCGGCGGGAAAGGTGCTGGTGGAGGCAAGCGGCTTGAACAGCACATCGAGCTGCTGGTTCGGATGCTGCGCGCTCGGCAGTGCCTCATACTCATAGCGCGCACCCAGGTGGACGGTCAGTCGGCTCGATGCGTGCCAGTCGTCCTGCAGAAATGCGGCCCACTGCTGCGTGTGCCAGGTGAGGCTCTGCCCACCAAAGCTCTGGGAGAATGCGCGAAAGCAGAAATCATGCCGGGCCGCATAGATCGAAGGGCAGCCGCCGTTCGGATAGGAGTTGACGCCGAACGTGTAGTCGGTGATCCAATCGACCAGGCCTCCGGCATGGCCCCCGGTGTTGCCGCTGTCATAGGTGAAGGTGCCCTCGGCATTGGTGAGGGAGTTGGTGAAATCGCGCAGAGTGCTCAAGTCTCCGCCGAGCTGAACGAGATGAGCTCCGCGGACCCAGGCGAAGACGTCGGCGGCTTCGAGGCGCCGCTCGTCAGGGTATGCGTTGCGGCCGAGCGCGGCAGGCGTGCCGAACGCGAATCCGTCGGGGCCGATCGAAACCTCGGGTGCGAAACCGCCGGGACCCACGGCGGGCTCCTGTGCGAGTGGCAGCTGCGGGGTGTCATACAGCAGTTGGTGGCTGTACTGCAGGCGCAGCTCGTTGGTGATCTGCGGTGAGGGGAAAAGCAAGATACGCGCTACAGCCGCATCCACGGAGCCATAGCTGGAGCCCAGGCTGGCGGTGCCGCGATTGACCACAGCGCTCGAGCGGGTGCCGCCGGGATTCTGCCATCGAACGCGGTTGTATTCGGTGATGACGCGAGCGCCGGCAAGGCGCATCCAGTCGAGCCGCGCGAAGTGAAGCGTCTGGTCGGCGCGTCGGGGAGCCGGGCCGGTGAGGCTGCTGAGGTAGTTGAGTGCAGTGCGGGTCGCAGCTGCCGAGACTCCGCGATTGGCTAGCAGCGCCGTCTGAATCGCGCTGAGCTGATAGAAGGACGGAGTGGGAGGCGAGGAGATCGCCGGATAATCCCGGAGCTGGCGCTCGAATGCGTAGAGGTAGGACAGACGCGAGATGATATCGCCGCTCGAGCGCCGTGCCGACTGTGTGACGAATGGGCCGCCAATACGGGCGGCAAAGTGCTGCTGCAGATCGTGCGGCTTGACCTGCGCCGAGGTGACCACGCCATCGCGGTAGGTGGTGGCGATAGCGAAGGGATTGGCGGCAGACCAGGCGCTATTGCGAAGGTCATAGAGCACCATCCCGTGCAACCGCGTGCCACCCGAACGCGAGGCGAGGGTGACGACGGCTCCCGCGCCATGTCCGTAGAGCGCCGAGCCATACTCAGCGGCGTCGGATTGGGTGCGGACACGAAACTCGCGGACGGCCGATTGCGCGAAGGCATTGGAGGAGCCGGAACGGCGACCATCCCCGAGCAGAGAGCGTGAGCCGGTGCCCGGCCCAGCGGCGGGTTCGGCAACTTCGTCCGTGCCGGACTCAGGGTCCGCGGCCATGGCAGTGGCGCCCGCGCTCGCCGAAAAGCTGTCGTCGGCGGAGAGACCATCGTTGCGCTCCGAGTTCTGATCCGGCGGCAGTCCGGCCACGGTGAGTTCCGAAGCATCCGAGTCTCCGAAGGAGGCGAAGTTCGCGCCGGGGGTCGCGAGGGCAACGCTCTTCCAGCTGTCGCCTGGAATGGGCATGGCGGAGAGCTGAACCGGTTCGGAATATCCAGCGTATATCGGCGAAGCCGGTGAGCTGCCGATGTGCGCGACGATCGAGGTGACCTCGCCGAGATGGACCTCGTACAACCCTTCGAGAGGAAGCACTGTGGCAGAGTCGGCGACGGCGAGGAAGTACTCGCCCGGCGGCAGGCGCGGGATCGTGAACTCACCGTTGCGTCCGGTGAGGGTACGCTGTACAACGCCGGAGTCGTCATCGATGGCGAGCACCCGCGTGTAAGTGGCGGGTTGTCCAGTTTGCGTGAGCAAACGGCCAGCGAGGGCGCCATCAGCGGGAGATTGCGCGGAGAGCCGCGGAGCAAGAGCGAGGGCGC
>JAICMT010000209.1 GCA_025929125.1 Acidobacteriaceae bacterium
TCATCCTGACTCAGCTCAAAGTGGAGCAGGTCTGACAGGCGGCGCAAAACCCTGTACACCGATTTCGCGAAGTCATATCAACCATTTGCGCCAATCTCCAGGCCCAAATGCTTGACACGCGAAATACAATAAAAGTAGGGGGAAGGACGTTTCGAGGAGGTAGGCGTTGAGACGGCCCCTCCCCGTATCACACGGGTCGATAATCCTGGACCGAAGTCCCACAACCAGGTACCCCGCAGCTAAGCCTTTATTTCGGGATACTTTAGGACCAAAGTATGGGGGGTACCCCCGGGGCAGCTACCCGACCTTTTCCTCTTCCTCGATCTTGTCCCCTTCGCCAGGCGCAAGGAACAGGTTGCTCTCCAGGCCGTGCTGACGGGTATACAGGTCGTAGTATCGACCACCCGATTGGTAGAGCTGCTCGTGATTGCCCCGCTCAATGATCAAGCCGCCTTCAATCACCAGGATCTGGTCGGCGCGGCGGATGGTGGATAGCCGGTGGGCAATGACGAAGGTGGTGCGGCCCTTCATCAGGAAGGCGAGCCCAGCCTGAATCATGGCCTCGGACTCCGAATCGAGCGAACTGGTGGCTTCATCCAGAATCAGGATGCGAGGGTCGGCCAGAATCGCACGTGCAATCGAGATGCGTTGCCGCTGACCACCGGAGAGCTTGACGCCGCGTTCGCCGACGATGGTTTCGTAAGCCTCAGGAAACCGTTCCGCGAACTCATCCACGCGGGCGATGCGGCAGGCCTCGCGCCACTGCTCCTCGGTCGCGCCGGGACGGGAAAACACCACGTTCTCCCTGATGGTTCCGTCGAACAGGAACGTCTCCTGCAGAACCACCCCGAGCTGCCGGCGATAGCTGCTGAGGCGCACGGTCGAGAGATCAATCCCGTCCACCAGAATGCGCCCGCTGGTCGCGGTGTGGAAGCCGCAGATCAGCGAGATGATGGTGGACTTTCCCGAGCCGGAGGAGCCGACCAGGGCGGTCACGGTTCCGGGTTCGGACTCAAAGCTGATTCCATGGAGGACCGGCTTGCCAGGTTCGTACTCGAATTCGACGTCCTGGAACTCAACTCGCCCGCGCAGCGTTTCCAGTGACACCGCGCGGCGAGGTTCGGAGTCCTCTTCGCCTTCGTTCATGATCTCGTTGGTGCGATCCAGCCCCGCCATGGCTTCCGTGAGCTGTGTGCCGATCGAAACCAGCTGCATGATGGGTGCGACCATGAACGCAAGGAACATCACATAGGTGACGTATCCGCCGGTGGTGAGCTTGCCGGAGACCACCTGATGCGCGCCGAGATACATGATCAGCGCGCCGACCACGCCAAGGACCGCAGTCGAGGCAAGGCTCATCAGCGACTGCGCCGTGAGCGAACTGATTACGTTGGCGAGCAGCCGCTGCACCCCGCCTGCGAAGACGGCGGCTTCGCTGTCTTCAGCGTGATAGCCCTTCACAACACGCACGCCGCCAAGCGATTCAGTAAGGCGGCCGGTGACCTCGGCGTTGATCTTGGAACGCTCGCGGAAGATGGGGCGGATAACTTTGAACGCCCGCTGCAGGATGAGCGCGAAGATGACGAGAATGGCAAATGCAGCGAACGTCATCTGCACGCTGAGCTTGATCAGATATGCGAAAGCAAAGATAGCCGTCAGCAGCCCGCCGAAGAAATCGACGACGCCGGTGCCGATAATATTGCGCACCCCTTCGACGTCGTTCATGATCCGCGCCACCAGCGTCCCGGTGCGGTTTGCGTCGTAATAAGCGACCGGCAGCCGGCCCACATGCTGCTGGACCTGCATGCGAAGATCGGCAATCAGCCGCTGGCCCGCTTTGGATAGCAGCTGGGTCAGCGCGTACGAGGTGATGCCCTGCAGCAGAGTTGCGGCGGCCACAATGCCGACCACCCAGGGCAGAATCCCGAGTTGATGGCCCATCATCACTTTGTCGATCAGGGTCTTAGTGGACGCGGGCAGAACCAGTCCGCAGAGCCGGTTCACCACCATCAGAAGGAAACTGACGGACAGCAGCGCCATCCGCGGCCTGACCAGCTTCCATATCTCAGGAAGCACCTTTTTCAGGGGAGGCTTGGGCTTTTTGGCCGAGAGTTCGGCCGTGACTGCCCTGCCGGTCCCGCGGCTCGGCCGATCTGCGGAATGCATTCCCCCACCAAACCCTGGAGCCATATGCATTGAGTGTACGCTGGAGCGCCTCCCGCCCGCTGCGGCTCGGGCTCGTTCCGTGGATCGACGGGGAGTGCCTAGCCCTCGGCCCTGCGGCTGCGGCGGACCGTAATAAACGACCGAACGCACAGGCCGACGTAGACCAGGCAGAGAATCGCCATGGCCGCCTGCGACTCAACAGCGGCCGGATGCGCCAGCGGTCCCCCGTGCGCCTTCACCGTCTCCACAATGGCCATGACCCCAGAGCCGAGAAAGCCGAGCAGGCCGATGGTGACAGCGATGTGCATGACGATCATCCGCCGCTTGTCCGACGGGGTGATGGCGAGAAAGCCACAGATCGCTAGAGCCACGCCGAAGTAGGCCGGGATCAGTGCCGTGGGATAAATGCTTCCCGTGCCGAAGAAGCTAATGGCACCCAGCAGAATCAGCGCGATTCCAAAGCCGATTGTTACCTTTGTCATGATCCTTGCCCTCTGAGACTAAGCGACGCTTTTGATCTTCTGCACGACTTCTGCGGGAGTCCACTCGTTGCTGGGGTAATACGCTGCTACTTTGCCATCTTTTCCGATCAGCACGGTAGAAAGCGAGTGGGTGATGCTGCCGTCGGGCGAATCCGAGATGCCCACATCGAACCACTCGGTGAGCTGCTTGAGTTCCTTCTGCGGCGGCACAGCGAACTCCCAGTGGAGAAATCCGGTCCGGTCGCCCTCGTAGGCCTGCCCGTACCGCTTGAGCACCGCGGGCGTGTCATTCTTTGGATCGAAGCTGATGCTCAGCAGATGCGTCCGTGAGTAGAGAGCAGGGTCAGCGGCGAGAGACTTATCAACCTCGGCAAAGTTGTGATTCATCCTGGGGCAGTAGTCCTGCATCGGGCAGCGCGTATAGATAAATGTCAGCAGCAGCGCCTTACCCTTGTACTGATCCAGATGAATGATTTTGCCGTTCTGATTGGTGAGTTTGAAATCCGGCACGGCGTCGCCTTCAGCGGGCACGTGGTAATCGACCGCTGGCTTATAGTCCGGCTTGCCCTGCGCGGTCACCACGATCTTGTCGAGCTGGGGATCCTCCCAACCATCGGTGGTTTTGCGGACGAGCAGCGTCGCAGCGATGTGATCCCCCGGATGAAGCTCGCCGGCAAGAGACTTGTCCTTCAGTGGATAGGCCATAGTCATGGCATCCATGAAGCCTGGAATCGCCTCGTGATCGAGCATCACGCTTCCTTTCGCGGGATCTACGCTGACCACCTTGCCGCGAATGGGAAAAGTCTTGACGTCACCGGCGGGCTGCACCGCGGTGGAGGTCGCCTCAGGCGGCTTTTTGCAGCCGGACACAAAGATTGGAAGCAGAATCAGAGATGCAGCGATGCACAACAGGGATCTCACGTTCTGGAAGCCTCTTCCATCATCATACTGCGCTACGCCGGTGCTTTGAACCTGCTCCGGCTCAAGACGAAGTGAGCAGTTCAGGCAGGACCTGCCCGGCGGCCCCTTCAACGATGGTGGTGAACGCCGCCGCGTTGAGCGGGCGCTCCGGGCCAATATAGATCGTCCGTGCTCCGGCAATATGCGCCCAGTGCACGAAATTGGCCGCGGGATAAACGGAGCCGGAGGTGCCAACCACAAGCATGATGGTGGAGTTCCCTATCTTCTCCTGGATGAGATCGAGACCGAGCGGCACCTCGCCAAAGAAGACGATGTGGGGACGGAGCAGGGCTCCGCACACACATCGAGGAACCTCGTTCAGCGTGCGGTAAACGGCAAAATCGGGAACGGGAGGGCGCCCGCAGTTCTCCTCGCAACGTGACTTTGCAAGCTCGCCATGCATGTGGAGAAGCCTCTGGGAACCCGCACGCTCGTGGAGATCATCCACATTCTGGGTACAGAGAAAGAACCGATCGCCCATGCGTCTTTCGAGCGCCGCAAGTGCGAGATGCGCCGGATTAGGCTGAGCCTCTTTTGCAGCCGCACGACGCATCGAGTAGAACTCCCAGACCAGCGCGGGATTGCGCGCCAGTGCCTCGGGCGTGCAGACGTCCTCGATGCGATGACCTTCCCATAATCCATCGGAGGCTCGGAAGGTTGGCAGCCCACTCTCTGCGCTCACGCCGGCCCCGGTGAGAACGAAGATGCGATCAGTCTCGCTGATCAGGATTGGATCCATGGTTCACCTACCCTATACAGCGCGAGCTGCCATGCGGGAAGAGCATCTGCCGGTGCTCAGGCGAATGA
>JAICMT010000321.1 GCA_025929125.1 Acidobacteriaceae bacterium
GGGCGCGGAGGGAAACCATCAGGTATGGCTCAACTCCGATACCTCTTGGACGTACGCGAAGATTTATGACGCGGAAATCTACACGCGCGACCGCTGTACCGACGGCAAGTGGCGCGAATCGGAACTAGGTACCCGCATCGTGAAACAGCTCTGCCGCGAACTGCTGCTCCTCGAGTCATCCGACTGGCAATTTCTGATCACGACCGGCGCCGCGCGAGACTACGGCGAAATGCGCTTCATGACCCACAACGATCAGTTCGGCGAGCTTCGCGCCATGTGGGAGTCACTCGACCGCGACGGCACTCTCGGCGAACCCGCAGTAAAGCGGCTGGCAGAAATCGAACAGCGCGACGGCATCTTCCCCGAAATCGACCCGGTTGCCTGGGTTGCCGGCGTGCCGCGAAGGCTGGAACCGAAACCTGTAGCCAGGCCTCGCCTGGAAGTGGTGTACGGCGAGCGCGAACGGTCCAGCTAGGCGCGCCTCTTCGACTAGCATCCAAGCACCTCCGCCTGGTGCCGGCCGCTCGCATGAGCAACTGGGTGCGTAACCACTGGTAGAATCGTCCCAGCGCCGGGATGGCGGAACTGGCAGACGCAGCGGACTCAAAATCCGCCGGCCTTCGGGCCGTGGGGGTTCGACCCCCCCTCCCGGCACCACGCGTGCATCAGCGCCTCAAAGCGCCCCCCCCCGGACCTCGCAGGCCTGGCATGCTCCGTAGCGATTGCGGCAACATATTCGAATAAATGCATTCGGATCCCACACCCAAAAAAGTGAATTTGATTGATACCGCGCGCGTATTGATATTCCGATGGTCCAATCGGTACCTTCTCTTGGTGCAGGCCGCCAGGATTGCTGACTGTATCCAGGATCCGTTGAGGTTGAAGTTAGCGCAGGCGAAGCCGAAGCGCGGATGTGCTGCTAACGCAATTGGGGAGAGGCTTGGATTAAATTGAGTTGCGAGTGATGAACGTCTGTGGAAGAAGGAACGTAAAGAAGGAAACCCAGATGAAAACGAAATACCTTCGGATGGCAACGGTGGTTGCGGTTGTGTGTTGCGCACCTGCTGCGGTGCGCGGACAGGACGCCGGTCAACAGGCCGCGAAGCCTCAAATGATGGCGAAGGATGCAGACCCGGACTGGGATGTAGTGACCGTCAAGCTTGCCGATCCGAATGCCAGAACTGCCGGGTTCAATGTGCACGGGCATGAGATCGCGATTGAGCGGAAGACCGTGCAGGCAATGTTGATCTACGGTTACGGCCTACACGAGAAGCAGCTGAGAGGCGTACCGGACTGGGCGCGAACCGAGGTTTGGGATGCGCAGGGCATCGCGGATGTCCAAGGGCATCCAGACCATGGACAGATGCAGACTCTGGTACGGAAACTGCTGTCGGAACGCTTTGGGCTGGTGCTACGCAAGGAGCCCAGAGAAATGGAGGCGTATGCACTGACTGTTGCGAAGGGCGGACCCAAAATGGAGAAGAGCACCGGGGATCCGAACGGGCCGTCGAACGAAAGCGACAATGAGAATGGAGGACAGACCACGATGCGCGTCCAGAACTTCTCGATGAGCGAGTTAACCGCAATCCTGACCGGACTGTTTCTCGATCGGCCGGCAGTGGACCGGACGGGCCTGAAGGGACGATATAACTTCCAATTGAAATGGACATGGGATGCGACCCGCGAGACAGCGCCGGATGCGCCGCCCGCACTAGTTACCGCGTTGCAGGAGCAACTGGGACTAAAGCTGGAGCCTGTGAAGGCCCCGGTCGAGACCCTAATAGTGGAGAAGATTGGGAGGCCTGGGGCAAATTGAGACGAGTCAGCCTCGAAATTAACCGATCTTGCGGTCGAGGGATTTCGCCCATTCTGGCACCAAAAGCATCAGCACCACGCCGCCGATACTGTCCGCTTCAACTTGTGCTCACCTACACAATCGAATAGCTTGCATCCATGGATGCCGAGCGCATGCGCGCCTATTTGCTGACGCTCCCACACGTCACCGAAACCATGCAATGGGGCGCGAACCTCGTCTTCTGGGTTGGCGACAAGGCTCACGGCGGAAAGATGTTCGCGATGATCAACCTAGACGAGCCGGCCGCCCCAGAGCTGGCCGGACACAAGCCCCGGCCCGTAATCTCATATGCATCCAGCCCTATGCGATTCGCCGAACTGATCGAGCGGGAGGACATGATCCCCGCACCTTACCTGGCCCGCGCCCATTGGGTCTCAGCACTGCGTTGGGACACCCTCGCATCGACGGAATGGCGAAACGAGCTGGTCGACGCGCACGGCCTCGTGCTGGCAAAGCTTCCGGCGAAGATACGCGGTGCCCTGACAGCCAAGACGCAGCCCAGCCCGAAGCGCGCTGCAAAAGCACAACGCTAAGATTGCTCCGATCTCGCCTCTACTGCCCCTTTACCGGGAAGCTGTAGATATTCACACTGATGGGAGCCACTGTCAGCGTTCCCGAGGCATCCACTGCCGAAACTTCCTTCGCCTCTACCTGCTGCGGCTTGCCCACCAGGTCCGCGGCGTCTACCGTGTTCCCGGTCATCTCCCAGAGCGTCGGTTTACCCCCGATCGTAAGCCCGCCCGTGACGTTGAGGTTCAGCTTCTGAGCGGTGTCCGTGCCGTTGATCACTGCCACGGTCAGGAAGCGGCGATCCTTTGTCAGCGCCGCCACAACATCCAGCGGATAGGTCGGGCTCCCTGCACTTGTCTTCGGCTGATCTCCATAGGGCGGGTACTTCGGCACGGGTTGCGGCGAATTGCCGCTGACTGAAACCGGCAACGCCCCGTAGTGGTCGGCATACAGCTTGTACAGCACTCCATTCGTATTCAGCACGGCGCCGGTCGGTGTAATGTCCAGCCTTCCCGTTCCCATCGTGTAAGCCGCCATCTTCATAAACCCGGTGTGGCGGAGCATCTCGTTGAGGATCATGGCATAGGCGAGGCTTGTCTTCAGGTTCGCCGGCGCACCACTGTAGGAGTATTCATCGATCGACAGGAAAATCTTCTTCTCCTGCATAGCTGGAAACTTTTGCTCGTACTCCTGCCACTCTTCTGCCTTCTTGTGCACTCGGCTAGAAGGGTGCCGTATCCACTCCAGTTGCGTCTCCTCCACCGGCACATAGCCCTCTTCGTTTCCCGCATTCGCCGGCAGCGTCTTTGCATGCTCATAGTCGAAACGCTTCCCCACCCGGGAGTAC
>JAICMT010000205.1 GCA_025929125.1 Acidobacteriaceae bacterium
AAATCTGCGATGGTAAAGTCGGTCTCGTGCCCGACTGCCGAGACCACCGGCAACTCCGAAGCAGCAATGGTTCGCGCAAGATCCTCGTCATTGAAGCCGGCCAGGTCCTCGATCGAGCCCCCACCGCGCGCAACCAGAATCAGCTCCACGCGGCCGGGATTCGCATTGAACCATCGGATCCCCGCTGCCACCGAGCTCGCGCATCCTGGACCCTGCACCGCTGCGGGATAGACCAGCAGTTGCAGCCGTGCATGCCTCCTGCGCACCACCTTGATAATGTCGTGCAGCACCGCGCCGCTGGTGGAGGTCACCACGCCGACGCAGCGCGGAAACAGCGGCAGCGGCCGCTTCCGCTCCTGGTCGAATAGTCCCTCGGCCAGCAGCCTGGCCTTCAGTTGCTCGTACGCAAGCTGAAGCGCACCCGCGCCTCGCGGCTCCATAGTTTCGGCGATCATCTGCAGCTGACCGCGCTGCTCGTACACCGAGATCCGGCCGCGCACCAGCACGGCGAGCCCATCCTGCGGCCGGAAGCGCAGCAGCGAAGCCTGTGCTCGAAACAGTACGACCGCGAGTTGCGCATCGCCATCCTTCAGCGTGAGGTACACATGGCCCGAAGCCGCCGGACGGCAATTCGAGATCTCGCCTTCCACCCAGACGTTGTCGTACTCGCTCTCCAGCCTTCTCCGCACCCCGGCGACCAGCTCTCGGATCGACCAGACCTTCCGCTCCGCGGCCTGCACCACAGCCGGAGATCCGACCAGCTCGCGCGACCGTAGCTGGCTCCGAGGCTCAAGCCTGCGCTCCTCCCACTCCGCACTGGTTTCCCCGACTTCAGCGAACAGCAGATCCAACTGGCCGCCGCCTCCCAACTCAGGTCCAGGAACGTGCGCAGCAGGCTCGACTCTGCGCCCAGGCCTGCCACTCAGCAGCAGGTCCGCCAGTGAGCCCGACGCCGCATTGTTCTTAGGCGAAGCCACGGTTTGAGTCTAGTGCAAGCGCATTCACGCCCGCGAACCGTACAGCCCTCGCTCGCGGATGTACTCGAGCACCGGCTCAGGCAGCCAATCGGAGCACGCTTCTCCCGCGCGCAGCCGACGCCTGAGTTCGCTGGCGGAAACGTCTTGGTGCACGCCGCCCAGCAGATGCACTCTAGCTTGTTGCTCCGGCCGCAGATCCAGCGAAGCAAGCTGGCTCAAGTCGAACCCTGGACGGCTGACCACAATCCACCGCGCCAGTTCGAGCAGCCGATTCGGCTGGCGCCAGCTCCGCACCGTTAGAAAACTATCCGCGCCCGCGATGGCGTACAGCTCCGCCTCCGGGTGTTCGCGATGAAGCTCCGCCAGCGTATCGACCGTATAGTTCGGCTGCCCACCTGGCTTGGGTGCATCGATCTCCGAGAGCACCATCGTTCCCGCCGGTTCGGCTTCTGAGCAAGCCAGGCTCACCATGGCGACTCGATCTGCAAACGGCGCCTCCGCCGTCTTTTCCTTCAACGGCTGCCGGCCGACCGGCGCAAACAACACCCGGTCCAGCGCGAACTCTTCTAACGCAGCCCTCGCGACACCCAGGTGCCCTCGGTGGACCGGATCGAAGGTACCGCCAAAGAATGCAATGCGCATGGAGGAAATGAGTAATGCACCGACGACTAGCCTACTTGAAGCGGAATACCAGCCCGGCGCTGAAGCTGAGCATTTTGGAAGCGGGGAGCGACCGTCCGTTCCCGGCCCCTATGGTGTCGCTGCTGATGGTCGTCAGCGAGCCGTAACCAACCTCAAACATCCGCAGGTCCACGTGCTTCGCCACGCTATAGTCCGCTCCGGCGGAGATCAGGTATCCGCCCTTGGTGGTATGCACGGTGCTGCTGGGAGCCTTGGTTGTGGTCACGCCGACCGCGGCCTGCGCATAGGGCTTCAGAGGCCTCGACCAGGGCGTTCCGGAGACGCGTACGCCCAGGAAAAAGTCCCGCAGCATAGCGTGGTTTGCATGCAGATCCTCCAGACGCATGTCGATCCCGGCCCTCAGCTTGCCGGA
Source organism: Acidobacteriaceae bacterium (assembly GCA_025929125.1). Taxonomy (GTDB): domain Bacteria; phylum Acidobacteriota; class Terriglobia; order Terriglobales; family Acidobacteriaceae; genus Edaphobacter. The sequence goes on from JAICMT010000205.1 coordinate 2,032, forward strand.
GCTGAAAAAGTCGTCATAGCCGCCCAGCATGTAGCCGTACAGCACCTGAGACTTCGAGTTCTCGCCGAGAAAGGCAAAGGGTCCGGTGTCAGCCACCGAGTTGCTCACCCGGATCGCCACCGGATTCATGTAGACGCCGATCTGCGCATGGGCGGTTGAGGACACGGCAAACGCCGCCAGTGCTGTTGCGAACAACCGAAGTTTCATCAAAATCTCGATCCTTGGGGTAGTCCTTACAAGTCTACAGAATCGGCCGCGCGGCGAATTGTCTACCTCGCGCGTCCTCGGGCCTTTGGCTTCGGTGGAGGATAGGCACGCTTGATCTTCTCGGGAACAGCCGCCTTGCGCGCCGCGATCTCTTCTTCGCTCGGCCTGCTCTTCTCCACCAGTTCGGCGATGGCGTACTTCAACGGTTCCACGCCCGTGCCCGTCACCGCGGACAGGGTAAAGAAAGGCAGCTTCCGTCGCTTGGCGTAGCTGGAAAGCTTCTTCAGCTTCTCCGGGTTGGCCACGTCAGCCTTGGCCGCGACCAGCAGCGTTGGCTTCTTGGCCAGCGCCGGATCGAAGGACTTGAGCTCGGCGGTGATCACCTTGAAATCCTCCACCGGGTCGGGCCGGTCCGGCTCGTCCGAGACGTCAACCAGGTGAACGACCACTGACGTGCGCTCGATGTGCTTGAGGAACTGGATACCCAGCCCGTGGCCCAGGTGCGCACCTTCGATCAGTCCCGGCAGATCGGCCACGGTGAAGGACAGGGTGTGGGGGAACTCGCCCACCTGCACCACGCCAAGATTCGGCTCCAGCGTTGTGAAGGCGTAATTGGCAATTTTGGGCCGCGCCGCGGAGAGCCGTGAGATCAGAGTGGATTTGCCGACGTTGGGATACCCGACCAGCCCTGCATCGGCCAGCAAACGAAGCTCCAGCCGCAAGTGCCTCTCTTCACCCGGGCGGCCAAGCTCATGCTCGCGCGGCGCCTGATGGGTACTGGTCGCGAAGTGTTGATTCCCACGCCCGCCTCGGCCTCCGCGCGCGATCACAATCGTCTCGTCCGGCTCGGCAAAGTCATGCAGCAGATCGCCGGTCAGCTCGTCATAGAGCAGGGTGCCCACCGGCACCTGCAGAGTAGTCGGCTTGCCCGAGGTGCCGGAGCAGTTGGATCCTTCGCCGTGGCCTCCCCGCTCCGCCTTCCATTCCGGATTAAACCTGAAGTGCATCAACGTGTTGTGCGATAGAGACGAGGACATGAGCACGTCGCCGCCGTGTCCACCGTCTCCGCCCGACGGCCCCCCACGGGGAACGAACTTTTCCCGCCGGAAGGCAACGCACCCGTTTCCCCCGTCGCCCGCTTTCACTCGGATTCGTGCTTCATCGATAAACATTTTGTTTTCAAGTGTACCCGCTGCGGGTGGGCTTAACTAAGTGGTTCCGCGGCCCCCGCTCAGGTCCGAGCGCGTTGCAAGCAGCAGGCGAGCGTTGGGTTGCCGCTTCCCTTTTTGCTTTGCAATTCAGTTAGAGAGATTTAATCTTCTGACTGCCCATGCATTTCGGCTAGGCCGGATCACCTCCGTCTGGCTGGGCTCTGTGCCTTCTTCGATCGCATGGGCAACGCGTAATTTGTCTCTCCCGCGGGCAGTCTGGAGAGCGCGTGAAGGTGGTTCGAGCGGCTCCTGTGTACCGCATTCCTCTTTCTGCGAACGTCTGCCGGATGAGGATTTGATGGATTCCCGCTGCAGTCATGCACGACTATTTCTATCCGCCCTGCTCTGCGCCCTCGCTCTTGCTCCGCGGCTCTCCGCGCAATCTCCCGCTGATGGCGCCCTCGCTGGCCGTTTGCTCACGCAAACTGGACAACCCGCCACTTACACGCGGGTGCTCGCCATCGACGACGACTCCGGCGTTGTACAGCGTACCCTCACCGGACGCAACGGTGAGTTCACGATCCCGCGCCTGCCGCCGGGCGAGTACTTCCTTGCCGTCGCCGACTCTGCCACAGTGCTGCCACTCGAAGGGCTGTACGAGGTCCATCTGGGCGAGGTCACCTCGATCGTGGCGCACATTGGTAGCTCACCGGCGTCGCCGATATACGCTGGATATTCCGAACCGCTTCAGCTCTCCGCCATGCCCATTCCAGGCGACAGCTGGAAGAGCTTTGCCCTCGCGACTCCCGGCGCGAACTCCGCCTCCTTCGGAGACTCGGATGCTTCGGAACTCACCGTCGCCGGACTGCCTCCGGACCAGAACACGGAGCGCAACGATGGTCTCTCCGCCGACGACAGCTTTTCGGCGAGCGCGGGCGCCACTGCCATGGCCGCGGATCCTGAGTCCGGCACGGACGAAGTTGCCGAACCCGCCGCAGGACCGGGCGCCGGCTCACGCTCTCTGCTCGGGAATGGTCGCCGTTCCGGCTCCTC
>JAICMT010000081.1 GCA_025929125.1 Acidobacteriaceae bacterium
GCGGCTGCGGCAGCTCCGGCGACGAGAAAGCGCCGGCGATCCATCTTCTTCATGGGAAGAAGCATAGAGCCGCGCCGGGCAGCAGGCAAGCGATTCGAACGGCGGCAGGCGCGGTGCGTGAGTCTATCCTTCCGTGATAGACATGAATCCGGATGGCTGAATACAGAATTCGCGTGGAACTGCCGCACCATCTGCGGACGCTTGCGTCGATTAGCGGCCATGAGGTGTCGATACTGGTTGCGCAGCCGACGGTAGGCGCAGTGCTGGACGCGCTGGAGTCCGAGTACCCGATGCTGTGCGGCACCATCCGCGACCACGGCACCCTGCAGCGGCGGGCTTTTCTGCGCTTCTTCGCATGCATGCAGGACATCTCGTTGGAACCAGCCGATGCCACACTGCCGGATGCCGTGCGCGACGGGCGCGAGCCGCTGATTGTGCTGGGCGCAGTGGCAGGCGGAGTCCTGTAAGGCAGATGGCTCGTCTCTGGAACATAGCCATGATGGGATCCAGGATGAGCGGCAGGTTTGCTGCCTATAGCAGGTTCGCTGCCCGCGCTGGCAGGGCGGCGCAGTTGTGTTTGGCGCTGTTTGCTATCTGCGGAGTCGCGGCCCATGCCCAGGGCAATTATGAGATTCAGGTGTATGGGTCGGATACAGTGCCGCCGGGAAACCTGATGGTGGAGCTCCACTCGAACTTCACGCCGAAGGGTCAGAAGCAAACGATCGACGGAGTATGGCCCACCAACCATCAGGAGCACGAGACCGTTGAGCTGACGCAGGGGCTCACGAGCTGGTCCGAGGTGGGCTTCTATCTCTTCACCAGCGAGCAGAACGGACACGGCGTGCAGTGGGTGGGCGATCACATCCGTCCGCGGGTGCGCGCGCCGGAGAGCTGGCACTGGCCGGTGGGCGCGAGCCTCTCCATGGAGATTGGGTACCAGCGCGCGGTGTACTCGCCGGACACATGGACTTGGGAGATACGGCCGATCGTGGACAAGACGCTGGGCCGCTGGTATCTGGCGTTCAACCCGGCACTGGAACGGAGCTGGCATGGACCGGGGGTGCGCGACGGACTCTCTTTCACTCCGGGGGTGAAGGTTGGGTATGACTTCACCAAGGTGGTGAACGCGGGCGTGGAGTATTACGCCGATTACGGAAGGCTGTGGAACTGGGACGGACTGCACGACCAGCAGCAACAGATCTTTCTCGTCACCGACCTGAACGTCTCGCCGAAGTGGGAGATCAACTTCGGCGTCGGAGTGGGACCGACGGCGGCAACCGACCACCTGATCGTGAAAGGCATTCTGGGACGGCGGTTCGACTGGGGCCACAATCGCGCGGCGAAACACAAAGCGGGAACCACGAGGCCACAGAAAGAGCCCAAGCAGTAGACGCTTAAGCCCGTGGCGACAGAACACCGCGGCTAGCTGAATCCTGCACCCTCAAGATCGTGCTGTTCGTCGCTCCCGCTTGGCGAGGCCGGGGTTTCGTTTGAGAGCGCCCACCAGATCCCGCCCGCGATCTGCGCCGCGCCGATAAGCCGGGTCAGCGTCGGACAGCGTTTGAAGAATCGCATGGACCGGTTCCACCACTCCGGCCCGGCGGCCCACGCCTCCGCGTCATTGCTGGGATGGATGATCGCCATGACGCCGTCGCCGATGGCCAGCATCGCGGCGAAGTGCTTCCATTGCCTTGCAGAATTCAGCATGCTCGCTTCCCTCAGGATGGTCAGATGGGGAAGGCTGCACCACCCGTTGCTCTTTCACCCCTGCAGGAGCAAGCGGAGCATCTCGGCAGCAGACAGGCCAGAGAGCGGACTGCGCATCTCCGGTGCGATGCCTGATCTCATGGCCCTTTGATACGTGAGTTGCATCAGATCAAAACACTGCTGTCTATTTTCTCTTCCAGTCTGTTCGGAGGCTCTATGAGTTGTGTATGCCGCCAGTTGCGTTTCAATCTGTTTGCTTCAGTCCTGCTACTCATCGCGATAAAACAGTCGCCGGCATCTAGCTATACCCCGTTTGTCTCGTATGGTGGCGTTCTGACCACGTTAAATCCTCCAAACGGAGCGCTTTCAAATACGGGTACGATCAACGACCTGGGTCAGGTCTTTGGAACCTACTGGGCCACGTCCGACCGCAGTTCATTCGCCCCCTTGTCCGCGTTCGAGTACTGGAAGGGCACGTACTCGGATATTGTCATACCCCAGCAACCCTCCGATGCGCAGCTTATCGCGAGCATCAACGATGCGGGTGTGACCTATGGGCAGTACTACACGCGTACGTTACCCTCAAATCCTGGTTCAAACTCTTACGAGAGTGCGTTCACCCAAGACGCTACTGGATTCCATCCCTTCTCTTTGCCTCAGTGCCCTCGATCGACCTGCATTCAGACTGTCATAACTGGAATGAACACAAGCGGCGTGATAGTTGGCTACTACGGAAACGAGGTTGGTGGCGCACCTGAGTTTGGATTCGTTGACCGAAGTGGCGTCCCCGTCCCCTATGCCATCCCAGGTATGTTCGACACCTTGGTATCCGGAATCAACGAAAGTGGGACAATGTGGGGTGGCGGCTACATCGGGTCCACTTACGAGTCGTGGATCGATACCGGAACCGGCGCCAACCTTCTGCAACTGCCCGGCTGTGTGCATACCTATATCGCAGGAGTGAACGACAGCGGCACGGTCGCGGGTACCTGCTGGCTCACCGATTGGGGTCTACCAAGGTCACTCAGCACAGCCTTCTTCCTCCAGAATGGTAGCGTCAACTTCTTCAATGTGATGGGCGCGAGCGGTACCGAACTCACTGGGTTCAATGATGGCGGCGACTTCACAGGAACCTACTACGTGTTGGACCCGATCTCTTCAACACCGGAGCCTTCATCCCTTGCGCTGTTGGGAACCGGACTCGCAGGGTTGGTCGGATTGCGTCGGGGTCAACGGAGGTTCCGAGCGCCGGATTAGCTTGTGCCGCGCACAACCGGAACTGGCCGTCCGGAGCCGTACTTAGGGGTCAATGCGCCGCGCGAGCGTGCTCAGCATCTCCACTATGGTCAGACCACTAACCGGCTCGACCTTCTCGGCCGCAATCTCCGCTAGTGGCTCCAGCACAAAACGGCGTTCCGCCATTCGCGGATGCGGCAGCGTCAGTTCCGCCGTGCTCAGCACAACATCGTCCATCAGCAGCAGGTCGAGATCGATGATGCGCGGACCTTTCGGCGGCACTGCTTGGGAACGATCTCGGCCCATCGTGCGTTCGATGGCGAGCAAGGTGTGCATCAGATCGAGCGGTTCAAGATGCGTCTCCAGCAGCAGCGCGGCGTTGGTGAAGTCCGGCTGGGAGGTGTAGCCGACCGGTGCGGTGACCCGCAGCGAAGAAATCGCGCGCACATCTCCCAATGTTCTGATCCGCCGTACGGCTTCGGCGATATTCTCCGCCGGGCTGCCCCAGGCTGAACTGAGGTTGGAGCCGAGCGCGATGGCGGCGAGTCGCTTCATCGAATCTTTCCGCCGAGCCGCTCGTCACGGGAGTGAAAGCGTAGGTGTGGGCGGCCGACGACGGCAATCCTCGCGCTATCGCGGCACTTTGCAGTCTGGAGCAGCACAGCTTCGATTATGCGGGATTCGGAAGCCGCTCACCGGGGAACGGAAGATTGCGGCGCAGCAACGACTCTCCGCCCGCGGCGTCAAGCTTTCCAGGCTCGGGAGCTTCACCAAATCCGTGGGCGAACTCCCAGGCGGAGCGGTCGCGCAACAGCCGTTCCACCAGAGCAGTGTGCATGGCGTGGCCCGCGCGCTCAGCGATGACCCGACCCTGGATGCGACGTCCAGCCAGCGCGAGGTCGCCGATCAGGTCGAGCACCTTGTGCCGGACGAACTCATCGTGGAAGCGCAGCGGCCCGTTCTGCACGGCGTTTTTCGTCAGGATGATGGCGCACTCGGGCGAGGCTCCGCGGATAAGTCCCATGTTGCGCAGCATCGGCTCATCCTCGCGGAAGCCGAAGGTGCGCGCGGGGGCGATCTGCGCGGCGTAGTCGCCGGACTCCAAGTCGGTGCTGAGGTGCGATTGCCCGATGGGCGCAGGAAAGTCGATGGTGTATTCAATGCCGTATCCGGCGCCGGGATAGACGCCGATGAACTTGGTGCCCTCACGCACTTCGACCGGCTTGAGGATGCGGATGTACTCGCGCTTGCGCCGCTGCTGCTTGAGCCCAACCTGCTCGAATGCCTGAACGTAGGGCAGCGCAGAACCGTCGAGGATCGGGAGCTCCAGGTTATCGACTTCGACGATGACGTTATCCACGCCGTAGCCGACCAGTGCGGAGAGCAAATGTTCGGTGGTGGAAATCAGCACCGAGCCGCGCATGAGGCTGGTGGCATAACTGACCTTAGCGACGTTGCGGCCGTTGGCAGGAATTTCGAAGTTGTCGAGATCGGTGCGGCGGAAGACGATGCCGGAGCCGGCAGGCGCGCCGACCAGCCGCATGGAAACCTCGGCGCCAGAATGCAGGCCGATGCCGCGGAACTCGACGTCCGAGCGAAGCGTCTGCTCTGGATGGGCGACAGGGTTCAAGTTCGATGCACTCTCCGGAGGAGCCTGTTACAGGTTATAGACGACTCCGAAAGAAATGTGTGGCAAATTGGCCACACCGCGCACCACACATCGCTAAACGATTCAGTCACTTACGCTCAAGTTGCACCTTTAGTGAAACACGAGGGCGACTGGGCTGGTGTGCAACAAGGCGCTTCTGGCGCATCGGCAGGTGCTGGGAACCGGCAGCACTTGCGCGGCGTATCTCAGTTCCTGCCGCGGCAATCTGCGGACTCAGGAGCGCGATGAAACCTTGGAATTGCCTTCCCGGACTTGCCCTGATGGTGCTGCTTGTTTCCGGTGCCTCGGGGCAGGCACCCGCGTTTGCGGTGGCTACGATTCGGCCCAGCGCAGCGGGCGTGAACTTCGAGAGTGACGGCGAGACCCAGGTGACTCCGACCACGCTGCACATGCGGGACGTCACCATCGATAGCTGCATCAAGTGGGCCTACGACGTTCAGGAGGCGCAGGTCGCCGGGCCAGATTTGCTGCGCTCGGAGCGGTACGACATCCTGGCGAAGGCCGATGCGCCGACCACCGACGAACAGATGAGGCTGATGCTGCGCCAGCTGCTGGCCGATCGGTTTCAGCTCACGTTTCATCGCGAGTCACGGGAGATGCGCGCGCTGGCGCTGATCGCCACGCATCCCGGAAACAAGCTGCACGAGTCCGCGCCGGGCACACAGACGGTGCGCCAGAACACCGCGAGCAGCACCATCGCAAAGGCGCTCACCATGCAGGAGTTCGCCGACTTTCTTGCGGGGCCGCTGAAGACTCCGGTGGTCGACCAGACGAATCTGAAGGGCAGGTATGATTTCGTGCTGGACTTCACATCCTATCTGCCGGTTGGCGAACGGCCGAACGAATCCAGCGTGCTGAACATTCTCCAGGCTGCGCTGCAGGGAGAGCTTGGACTGAAGCTGGAGAAGGAAGCGAAGACGCCAATTGAGGTGATGGTGATCGACAGGGTTGAAAAGCCTTCGCCGAACTGAGCGGGCTACGCTGTACCATCGAGGGCGATGCATTCGCCGAAGGCACTCGAGGAAGCAGTTGCGGCGCAGTGGCCGTGGTTCCAACGCCGGCTGCGGGAACTGGTGGAGACGGAGTCGCCGAGCGACGACAAGGCTGCGGTGGATGCGGCGGCGGCGCTGGTCGCGGGCTGGGTGAGCGAGCTGGGCGGGCGAGTGAAGCGGCATCGGCAGCGCCGGTTCGGCGATCTGCTGGAGGCGCGCTTCGGGGCGGCGCGCAGCAAGCGAAAACCGATTCTGCTGCTGGGCCACCTGGATACGGTGTGGCCGCTGGGAACGCTGCGGCAGATGCCGTGGCGCGAGGACAGCGGCCGGATCTACGGGCCAGGCGTGCTGGACATGAAGGCCGGCGTGGTGATGGCGCTGACGGCGGTGCGGGTGCTGCTCGAGGCCGGAGAGCGGGTTCCGGTGACGCTGCTGCTGAACTCGGATGAGGAGGTGGGCAGTCCGGTTTCGCGCGCGATCACGGAGCGGCTGGCGTTGCAGTCCGAAGCGGTGCTGGTGCTGGAGCCGGCGCAGGGGCTGGCGTGCAAGACGGCGCGCAAGGGAGTGGGCGACTACCGCATCGAGGTTTCCGGGGTTGCGTCGCATGCGGGCGTGGACTTCGAGCGCGGGCACTCGGCGGTGCTGGAGCTGGCGCGAGTGCTGGAGAAGGTTTCCGGCTTCACCGATTTGCGAATCGGGCGGACGGTGAATCCGGGGGTGATCGGCGGCGGGACACGGTCGAATGTGATCGCAGCGTCGGCGTGGGCCGAGGTGGACGTGCGCATCGCGAAGGCGGCGGATGCGGCGAAGCTCGACCGGCTGTTCCGCTCGCTGCGCTGTGAGGATCCGAAGTGCTCGTTGAGGATCAGCGGCGGGTTGAATCGGCCGCCGATGGAGCGCAAGGCGGGAACCGTGCGGCTGTACCGGCAGGCGCGGAGGCTGGCGGCGGAGCTGGGTTTCGAGCTGGCGGAGGCGGCGACCGGCGGTGGGTCGGATGGAAACTTTACGGCTGCGCTGGGTGTGCCGACACTCGACGGGCTGGGCGCGGTGGGGGAGGGTGCGCATGCGGCGCATGAGCACATCGTGACGGAACATATTGTTCCGCGGACCGCTTTGCTGGCCGCCATGCTGAGTGGGGGACCCCCTGGGGTATAGTCTCCGGTTTTGTTGGAGCGGCTGGGGTTAGCGGAGGGGAGTCACTTCCGAGGTAGTAACGGATGTGTAA
>JAICMT010000291.1 GCA_025929125.1 Acidobacteriaceae bacterium
CGTGTCACCGCACTCTCGGCGCCAGCCGAGGTCAACTGCACCGTCGCCGGTGCGCGATGAAACTCACTGCGCCCTGGCGGCAGAAACGTCGGAAACAGATCCGCCACGCCCGACGACGTCCACCCGCCATCGCTCAGCGAGGACCGCCCGCCCAGAAACAGCAATCCGCCGCCTCGCTTATCCACAAACTCCCGCAGCAGCTCTTGTTGTCCGGCGCTAAAGTAGCCCGCCTCCACACTGCCAAGCACAATGGCGTCGTACTTAAACAGGTCCTCCGCCCGGACCGGAAAACCATCCGCGAGTTCGCTCGGGTCGGAAATCCCCTGCCTGTAGATTTTGTTCTCGGTGGTCCGCACCATCGACACCACCTGCAGCCCCTTGTCCTCCGCCTCTGCCCTCCGGATAAACTTGTACTCCCAGCGCGGCTCGCCCTCCACATACAGGACCCGCCGCTGCGTCCCACTCACGTTAAGCAGCCTTGCCGTGCTGTTGTTGCGCGAGTTTGTCTCGCCGGACAGTGACTCCAGCGAGAACGAGACATTCTTAACACCCGCGTCGCCGGAGTTGAAGAACACCGTCTGGCTCTGCTGCACTCCATCGCGTTCCAGCGTGACCGGCTCGCTGGCCAGCAGCTTCTCGCCATCGCGTATGTCCAGCACCGCCTTCTGACCCGCGAACCCGTGCTGATGAAAGCTCACCGTCGCGGTCACGCGGGAGTTCGTAATCGCCTTCGAAGCCACCACTGCATCGTCCATCTCGGCATCCCGCATCGGCTTCTCCTTGCCAAAGCCAATCGTGTGCACCGGAATCCGCCGGTTATGCAGCGCATTGATCGTGTCCACGTCGATCCCCGCCCCCGCCGTACCCAGCGAGTTCTCCGCGCCATCCGTGAGCAGCACCACCGCACCCAACGGAAGGTCGCTCGTGTCGGCCAGCAACTGCTTCAGCCCCGCGTTGATGTGCGTTGCCGTCCCATCCGCCTTCCACTGGCTGGCCTTTTCGGCCCGTGCCAACCCACCGTCCATCCGGTACACCCTTGTCTGAAATCGCTTATTCAAACCGGGCAGCACCTCTCCAAGAGCCTGCGCCGCTGCCTTCTCCCGAGCCGTGTTTCCATCCGGCCCGGCATCGGTAATCCCCATGCTTCGTGAATCGTCCACCAGCACGGCGATCAGGTTCTGCTGGCTCTTCAACTCCGCCACCGTCACAGCCGGCTCCCACAGCAGCAGCAGCACTAGAGCGACCACCGCCGATTCCAGCCCGAAAATCAGCCATGTCCGCCAGTTCCGTACGCGCGGGGCATTTCCCGGCAGCCGTCTCCACATCAGCCAGCCAAGCCCGCCCACGCACGCCACAATCAGCAGGACCAGCACCCAGCCCGGCCACGTGCCCAGCAGCACATACCTCCCACGCGTGAACACCGGACTGGGGTACTTAAACAAAAACTCGAACATGCCCGCGCAAACACCTGACTTCCGCTTACCAGAATCCTGCTAACCCGCAACTCTTACTAATGCGTCATGCTGTACATCACGTAATTCAATCCCACCCGGAATGCCATTGACGCAAACTGCTCTGGGTACGCCGGATCATCCGCCCACTCCCACGCGTCGCCCAGGTGCATGTTGTGACATATCGCAACCACCAGCCGGCCGTGTTCATCGCGGATTCCCCGCCATTTCGCCACATACCCATCTTTTTCATACGTGCGCCCGGTCATCACATACTGCTCGCCCGGCACTTGAAACCGATCGTCCATGTCGTACAGCACGTGAAAAATCTCATCCTTGTCGGTCAGGTCTTCCACTGGATACTTCTGTGCGTCGGGAAAGATCTGCCGCATGCCGCGCATGAAATCTTCCCAGTCCTGCGTCCCGTGGAAGTCGTCCACCATCAGGAACCCGCCCTTCAGCAGGTACTCCCGCATTCGCTTCGCCTGCTCGTCGGTAAAACTCCACGTCTGCACCTGCACCGCGTACACAAAGGGATAGTTGAAAATGTCGTCGTTATCCAGGCTTACTACCTGCTCGGTGGAGCGCCCCTCAATGCGGGTCAGTCGGTTCAGAGCCATCAGGAACTGCCGGTCCGCCTTCGGATAATCGCGCTGCCACGTCGCAAACCCTCGGCCATACCGCCCATAGCCGCGCCCGTAACCTCCGCTGAAGCCGCCATACCCTCCGCCACCCATCGCAGTGTTGTAGCTCAGCCGCGACCAGGTAAACTCCGCCTTCTCACGCCCCTGCGGGTTTACGCTGCCCCAGTCCGCAATGCGCTGATACGCAAATGCCCCCATCCCCAGAGACAAACCGATTCCTACAGCCACAGCCCACCGCACCATGGACCGTCGAAACGACGGTCGCCCGGTCACCGCATGAAAGCCCGCTCTAAAACGCAGGAGCCGCATACACCTCTCCTCATCCCCAGCTATTCGTTCCGGCGCGAAGTGCTGAATCGGCGACTCGCAGCTATGCCGGCTCTACCGATCCGCGAAAGACCAACAGTATTCGCCATCGCCGGGACGTTTGTCATTTCCCCCACGTTGTGCAGAAACCTGCCCGGCAATCGATAAGGCATACTCCCCTATGCCGGACTCTGAGCAGCGTGTCCGTATAGACGAATTGAATTCGAAGGAGTTGCAGTGCCATTTCCGGGAGGGGTCATGCGCCCAGCCGGAGGCCTTCCGGCTTAGCGATTTACGTGCGCTTTCGCGTACCGCTGTGCATCCAGTTCCCGGGCAATCCGCATCGGATCGTATCGCCGCGAGAACGACTCGACTACCGCGTCCGGGGCCGTATCCGGAGATCCGGCCTGAAAAACCGGGCGGGTGCGTATTCAATGCTCAGCTGAATTTCTTCGGCCGCCGGGTCTCCGCGCAACAGCGATGCCACCACCAAAGCCCCGTCCAGACCTGCCGTAACCCCCGCCGCGCTCACCAGATTGCCATCCACCACGACACGCGACTTGATCGGCACCGCCCCATAATAAGGCAACAAATCCCAGGATGACCAGTGCGTCGTCGCCATTCGGCCGGACAGGATCCCTGCCGCCCCGCACAGCAGAGCACCGGTACATACTGACAACACCATCCGTCCCGACTCAGCCTGCTCCCGGATCAGCGAAAGTATCTCCGCGTCTTCCATCAATTCCCTTTGCCCATATCCGCCCGGAACTACCAGCACATCCAGCCGCGGGGCATCGGCTATCACAATCTCCGGGGTCAGGATCAGCCCCTGAATATCGCGGATCGGCGCTAGGCTCTTCGCCATTACGTGTACAGTGGCATCCGGGGTCCGCGACAGCACCTCGAACGGTCCTGTGAAATCGATCTGGTCCATGCGCGGAAAGATGAGACACCCGATCGTGAGGTGTCCTTCGTGTCGTGCCGGCTTGGTTCTCTGTGAAAAGGTCAGCGCTTGGTTCATTACTCACCTGCCTCTGGGGCAGCCCCTTCGCTAACCTTTAGATTTGCTCAGGAGCGGAATGCTTCTCATCATAGC
>JAICMT010000480.1 GCA_025929125.1 Acidobacteriaceae bacterium
ACGTCCGGCGACGACGCGGCTGCTGCAGCCTCAGCCGCCAAAGGCGCCGATGTGGCCATCGTGTTCGCGACTGAGTACATGACTGAGGGAGCCGATGCAGCGAACCTCTCCTTGACGGGCAATCAAGACGCGCTGATCTCCGCTGTCGCCGCCGCCAACCCGCACACAGTCGTTGTGCTGGAGACCGGCGGCCCGGTTTCGATGCCGTGGGCAGGCAAGGTATCGGGTGTGCTGGCGGCGTGGTATCCGGGCATCGGCGGCGGCGAGGCGATCGCGAATCTGCTATTCGGTGAGGTGAATCCCTCGGGCAAGCTGCCGATCACGTTTGCGAAATCCGACGCTGACCTGCCCGAGCCGAAGATCGTGGGCCGGGAGGAACGTAGCCCCAACTCGGAGAATCGTGGCCCGCGGCGATCGAGTTCGGTCGACCTGCACTACAAGGAAGGGCTCGCAATCGGATATCGGTGGTACGAGGTTTCCAATCACCAGCCGCTGTTCGCCTTCGGCCACGGCCTCTCGTACACCACGTTCCGATACAGCGGTCTTCAGGTAGACAAGAGCGCGGCGCACTTCACCGTCACCAATACTGGCAAGATTGCCGGAGCCGAGGTAGCACAGGTGTATGTGCGTCTGCCCCAGGCGGCGGGCGAGCCCTTCCAGCGGCTCGCAGGCTGGCAGCGTCTTACCCTCGCTCCGGGTGAAAGCCGCACCCTCACGGTCCCGCTCAACCCGGCCTGGATCTCAATCTTCGATGATAAGGTCAACCGCTGGCAGCTTGTGCCCGGCGACTACGGGGTGGAAGTTGGGGGGGCGTCAGATGCCATTGCCGTGAAAGGCACGGTCCAGTTGGGTGACTGATGGGGTACATCTGTCGCATATGAGTGGCGACCTTTTTTTTGACTATTTAGCTTCGAACGTTTGATCCCGGCGAGACTCTGCCTGTTGGTTCTCCTCATGTCGGTTTTCGACAGAGCGGAGCCATCTTTTAGCTTTTTTTGGGGACAGAATCAAGTGCCAGTAAGCGTGGACAAACCGCATGGCTTGAGCAATTTGCATTTGATTGGGCACCCGGACTAAAGTGGCCTGCAACTGCAAAACTTCGTATCAGATTTGGAGAGTATGGAATCGACTATGCGACGTGCACATCCGAACTTCCGGTGGATCGCTATCTCGTTTTGCCTTCTTGTTTTCGCCGCGTACGGGATTGCTTCAGCGGCCGCTCCACCGGCAGCGAAGAAACAAGGCGCTGTCGCGACCTCCGACATCAGCCGCCGGGTGGACGAGCTGGTGGGCAAGATGACGCTCGAAGAAAAGGTTTCGCAAATGCAGAACCATGCGATTGCGATTCCGCGGCTCGGAGTGCCGGAGTACGACTGGTGGAGTGAAGGGCTGCACGGCATCGCACGCTCCGGGTATGCCACGGTGTTCCCGCAGGCCATTGGCCTTGCCGCGACCTGGGACACGCCGCTGATGCTGCAGGTGGCCACAACGATAAGCACAGAAGCGCGGGCGAAGAACAGCGAGGCTCTGCGCAACGGCATTCACAGCATTTACTACGGGCTGGATGTCTGGTCGCCAAACATTAATATCTTTCGCGATCCGCGGTGGGGACGCGGGCAGGAGACCTACGGTGAGGATCCGTTTCTAACCAGCCGCATGGGGGTCTCATTTGTGAAGGGCCTGCAGGGAGACGATCCCCTGTACTACAAGACGATCTCCACCCCGAAGCACTTCGCTGTGCATTCCGGCCCCGAGAGCACACGGCATTCCGCGGACGTGCATCCTTCCGAGCACGATCTGGAAGACACTTATTTCCCGGCGTTTCGCGCCACCGTGATGGAAGGCCATGCGGGCAGCGTGATGTGCGCATATAACGCAGTGGACGGACAGCCGGCGTGCGCTAATACCATGCTGCTCCAGCAGACGTTGCGCGGAGCTTGGGGCTTCAACGGATACGTCACCTCAGACTGCGCGGCGATCACGGACAT
>JAICMT010000168.1 GCA_025929125.1 Acidobacteriaceae bacterium
GGGACCGACTCCAAGGCCGGCGGCCCGGATTATCTGCTGCTGTTCACTCAGGCCAAGTCGATTGCCGAAAAGCTCGGGACAGCAAGTCCGGAGGCTGACGAAGAAGAGGACCGAATGGGTCTTTGAATCCGGTTCTTGAACCGATCGCCAACTTTTTTGCAACCGGAGGTCGCGGCCGAAGCGTATAGGCAGAGTGAGAGCACGTATGGCGATCCCGGAGACGCAGTTTCGGAGTCTGATCCAATCTCACCAGCGCATGGTCTTCTCGCTGGCGCTGCGTCTGCTTGGCGACTACGAGACTGCCGAGGAGGTCGCCCAGGATGTTTTCCTGGAGCTCTACCGTTCCGGCGAACGGTTCGAAAGCGAGGACCACATCCGCTTCTGGCTGCGGCGGACGGCGAAGCACCGGGCTATCGACGCTTTGCGCCGAAGATCCAAGCGGCCGGAATCCTTGGCAGATGAGTGGATGGAGCAGGATCATTCACCGCATTTCGACCCAGCGACGCATGTGAGTACAGAGGCGCGCCTGGAAAGCCTGCTGCGCACGCTCCCCGAAGGGCTCCGCGCCGCCATCCTGCTCCGATATCAGGAAGATATGCTGCCTGAGGAGATCGCAGCGGTGCTCGGGCAATCGGCGGCCTCGATCAAAAGCCAGCTGCACCGCGGATTGACGTTGCTACGACGAAAAGCCGCAGTGACTATGAAGGAGTATTTCCGTGAACCCGTATGACACTAACCCGAAGCTGGCCGAGCCGCTGAGTCCGGAGCTCTCCGAGTTTGAACATCAGCTTCGTAATGGGCTTCGGCCCGTCGACCCCCCCGCCGGATTCGCAGACCGTGTGCTTGCCCGTGCGCGCCAGAGCGAAGTACTCGATAACCCACCGAAGCAGGGAGCTGCTGAGAGCTCGCGTCCTCGTAGGTTCGCCTTCCCTGGCCTGCGCTCTCGGCTGTGGGCCGGAAGCGCCATAGCAGCGATGCTGCTGGCGGGCGTCGTCACCGAAGAGAATCACCGCATCGGACAGCGTCACAAAGCAGAAGAAGCGCAAAGACAATTCGAAACTGCACTGCAAGTTACCGATCGCACTCTCGAACACGTACGCGAGCAACTCTATCGGGCCGGAGTTCCCTTGGAGCAGTAGGCGCGCTTGTTAAGAATTGGAGAAATTTATGATCAACGCACTCGTTTCCGCCGTATTCACCGCAGCACTCCTGCCAGGCGTATCCCAGCCTTCCGTGCTTGCCACCATGCCGCCGTCCTTGCTCATGCAGCTTTCTACTGAGTCCCTTGCTTATTCGCAGGTGAAGGCCACCGATGTCCAGTCCAAGGGCAATCCGAACAACTCGTCCTCCGACGATCTCTTCGCCGGGACCGAAAAGTTCGCACAGGGTGCGTCCGGATCAACTGAGGTCAATCTCGACCCGGACAGTATGGGAATGGTCGGAGCAAAGAATAACACCGGCGACCTCGCGAAGAAGGTGAAGAAAATGGTGATTCGCTCCTATACCTATGACAAACCAGGTATGTACAAGATGGAAGACATCGATATCTACCGAAACAAGCTGGAGGACGGCTCGTGGAAGTGCTCGGTGCGGGTTCGCGAGAAGAATGAGTCGACAGACATCTGCTCGCGTCTGGCGGCCGATCACCAGACACGGGAGACGGTGATCATCACGACCCAG
Source organism: Acidobacteriaceae bacterium (assembly GCA_025929125.1). Taxonomy (GTDB): domain Bacteria; phylum Acidobacteriota; class Terriglobia; order Terriglobales; family Acidobacteriaceae; genus Edaphobacter. The sequence continues at coordinate 1,681 of JAICMT010000168.1, forward strand.
CCGAAGGAGGTGACGTTCATCGAGATGACGGGCAATCTCTCCCTGGCGGACCTGGGGAAGGCGGGCGGTGCGGTGGGCAGAGCGGGTGGCGCAACGGGCCGCGCCACAGGGGCGATTGGCAGGTCGGAAGGCGGAGACGGCCAGAAGTAGCGGGTCTCGCCATGCCTGGCCCCCGCGTCACCGGGTTAGCCGAATCCGAAAGTATGAGCTTAAGAGTGCGATATAAGACGCTGGTCCCGAACCGGTGAAGCAGCCGTGTGCAACGTCTCAGCCGAATTGCAAAGGAGAAGTGCGTGAGAATTCAAAACGAAGGGCGATTCTCGCTCAGAGTTCGCTGCAAAGGTTTGGCTCGACCAGTAGTTTCAAACAGAATCCGCGCCATATTCATCGCTGGGCTTTTGGCAGCTTGGATATCCGCTTCCACGGCGCGAGCAGAAACTCATTACTCCTTCCAGATCCACGCGCAATTGGGTCCTTATGCCGTGGGATTCAGACTCGTCGAGCAATACGACTACTCGCGGACATTCGCGCCGCTCGTAGACGAACTCGGTAAGCCATTTCAAAGCGAGCGAGCCCGTCCCATCCAGACACTGATCTGGTATCCGGCCGAAAGCAACCGAGCCCACCACATCACAGTGGGCGATTATGTTGCGCTAGGTCGAACAGAAGCAAGCTTCGGGCATCCGCAAAGTTTTGATGATCCGGCCGATTATTTCACTTCCGGAATTCGCCCCACGTATCCCGATGCTATGGCAGCGATACGCGATGCTCCACAAGTCCCGAAGCGGTTTCCAGTGGTCATCTATGCTCCGAGCTTCAGCTCCGGCGCATGGGAAAACGCAGATCTTTGTGAATACCTGGCCAGTTTCGGGTATCTGGTGATTGCCAGTCCAGGTATGGGCGTCCATCATGACTCGACACACGACCTGACAGGTGTCAATGCGCAAGCACGAGACATTTCGTTCCTGATCGGCTATGCGCGGAAACTGCCAAACGCAGATTCCGGCCATGTTGCGGTGGTGGGGTGGAGTTGGGGTGGTCTATCCAACCTCATCGCCGCGGCAGATGACAACCGCATTCAAGCTCTTGCCGACCTTGACGGTAGCATCCGCTACTGGCCCGGACTGGTGAAAGCGGCGGGCATCGATCCGTCGCGAATGACAATCCCGTTGCTTTACGTCAAATCCCAGGACACCATAGAAGACCAGGCTAATCTCGAAGAGGCCTATGGCGCCGCGGCCGGTCCGAGTGTTCTGAACCATTGGACGGGGGGAGACCTGATCACCGTACAGATGCTGCAGATGATTCATCCCGAGTTTGGCTCGATGGTTTTCCGTAACCGGAACTTCTGGGATAACGAATTCGATCGTTTGCGCTTTGCCGATTACACGCGCGGCGATGGCGTAGAAAGCTACGCTTGGATGGCCCGTTATGTTCGCGAATTTCTGGATGCCTATCTGCAACACAACCAGACCGCGATCAGTTTTTTGAAATCGTCACCTTCCAAGGCTGGCGTTCCTGAACATGTCCTGGGGGTGACATTCCGGCCAGGCGGCAGCACTCAATTCAATGAGACTGCCTTTCGGCAGGAAGTGGGAAGGGCTGGATTCAATCATCTGCAAGACGTGTATGCGTCGACGAAGAAGGAACATCCTGAGTTGAAATTGTCTTCCGATGACCTGACATCGTGGGCCTGGGGATTGATGAATGAGGATCATCCTGTCGAAGCCCTCGCGGTCGCCAAACTGGCCGCAGACGAGAATCCTTCTTCCAATTGGGTCATCACGACACTTGCCGCCGCCTATTTGCGCTCGGGCGATAAGAAGGATGCTATCTCCACTTACCAACAACTCTTGCGAAAGAATCCGGCGGATGCCCTTGCACGTAGCGCCCTGGCGCAGCTCAACGCACAAAGCGGAAATGATCATTGATCGAAGTGCCGCGATCGGGGCTAAATAGAACGGAAGCGAAGCACGAATGCGCGTCAACGTGCTCTTTTCTCGACCAATTTCGCGTACAACTCCACCGTATGCTTCGCAATTGCGGGCCAGCCAAACTTCTCTTCGACGCGCTTCCTTCCTGCCTGGCCAAAACGTTTGCACAAGTCCGGATCCGCCATCAGGGTCCTGATCTTGTCGGCCAGGTCTCGTGCAAACTTATCGGGTTTGCTTGGAAACCCGGTGGTTTCATCCGCTTCGAACGGCACCAGGTACCCGGTCTCGCCCTCGACCACGACCTCCATAATGCCCCCAACGGCACTCGCAACCACCGGAGCGCCGCAGGCCATCGCCTCCAAATTGATGATTCCGAAAGGCTCGTACACAGAGGGGCAGCAGAACACGGTGCAATTCGAGTAGAGCTGAATGGCCTCTCGCTTGGTCACCATCTGCTCGATCCACACCACGTTGTGTCCTTGCCCGGTCGGGTCCCCCGTCGCAAAGGCCTGGCCGCCGCGCTTTGTCATTTGCGCATGCGGCGCGTGAGTATCACCCACCTCATGGCTGCCGGGGGTTTCGCGCCGGAGCGCCTCCACCTTTTCCCGCATCTCTGCGGCAATCTCTGGAGTGTCCGGCGCACCCGCGCACAACACCACCTGCGTTCCCGCAGGCAGATAGCGCACCGCATCCACCAGATGCGTTACACCCTTCTGCCGTGTAATCCGCCCCACAAAGAGCACGTACGGCTTAGTCTTATCCACACCGTACTTGTCCAGCGCTTCCGTCTCCGGCGTGTACTTGTACTCATTCAAATCGATGCCGTTGTAAATCACGTGCACTCTGGCAGGATCCACCTCCGGATAGGCCCTGAGGATGTCCGCCTTCGTACCGTTCGACACAGCCACCACAGCGTCCGCGTCCAGGATCGCAGTGCGCTCCATCCAAGAGCTCATCGCATATCCGGAGCCCAACTGTTCGGCTTTCCAGGCGCGCAGCGGCTCCAGCGAGTGGGTCGTCAGAACCAGGGGGATGCCGTACAGCTTCTTCGCAAGGAAACCGGCCATCGATGCATACCAGGTATGCGTGTGCACCACGTCGATAGAGCCAAGTTCCTTCATCTGCTGCAGATTTAGAGCCAGCGCATCGACTGCCGTCTTGAACTTTTCTTTGGTCCCGTCGGTAATCTCCGGCGGAGGCAATTCGCCGCGGACATGCAAATTACCTTCGTCCACATGCTGCGTGCCCCAGCAATGGACCTCTAC
>JAICMT010000011.1 GCA_025929125.1 Acidobacteriaceae bacterium
GAAAGTTCCACATGACGCTCACGGGCATGAAGAAGCACGTCGGCGTTCTGGAGCAGGCGGGGCTCGTCACCACGAAGAAGATCGGGCGCGTGCGGACGTGCCAGCTGGGGCCGCGCCGGTTGGAGGAAGAGACGGCGTGGCTCGAGAGGTACCGCCGGCGCTGGGACGAACGCTTCGACGAGTTGGACAAGGTGGTCGAGGAACTGACACGAAAGGAGAAGAGCGATGAACGCAAGAATCGAAGGTAAGCCCGGCCCCGTGAAGAAGCGCACCACGGTGGAACGGAAGTCGGACCGCGAGGTGGTCGTCACGCGGACCATCAACGGCCCGGCGCGCATCGTGTTCGACGCATTTACCAAGGCCGACCTGCTAAAGCGTTGGTGGGTGCCCAAGTCGATGGGAATGACCATGCTGTCCTGCGAGATCGATGCTCGGGTCGGAGGCAAGTACCGATTGGTATTCGACCATGGTGGCCCCGAGCCAGCCGCGTTTTTCGGCACGTATGTCGAGGTGAAGCCGTATTCGCGGCTCGCGTGGACCAATGACGAAGGTGGCGAGGGCGGGTCTGTCACCACGGTGACCTTCGAGGAAAAGGGCGGCAAGACGCTGGTGGTCCTGCAGGAGCGCTATCCTTCGAAGGAAGCGCTCGACGCCGCCGGCACCGGAGCAGCCGAGGCAATGATCGAGACGTTCGATCAGCTGGACGAGCTTCTCGTCGCCCTGGGTGAGAGCTCGGGACAGTAACAGAGACGTGGAGCTCGCGCTCGGTCGTCCGATAGTCCCGGCTCACACTGGCCGGGGCTATCGGGCGGAGTCTCGAACATTCGATCGACGGGTCCCAGGCTCACGGCGCAGCGTTCCGCGCCGGTCGCGTCCTGAGGCCAGACCGCGTTTGTCGGCTGCATTTGTGGGTTAGGTGGCAAACGCAAGCTCGCCCGGCTCCGGCCTAGCGACGCGTCAAGGTGACGCGGGCGAACGGCCGCCGAACGCCCGCGCTGTCATTATCCATATGCCACTGCCAGGAATCGGACGGCCGATCATAGACGAAGGTGGTGTGGAAACTGTCCCGTGCGTCGTAGCGGAAGAGAAACGGGATCGAATCGCCCGCCACGGTCCCGCGGCCAGTGCCGGCAGGATCGAAGGCGGCCGCGCCCGTGTTATCCATCCAGAGGCAGGCGTATTCACCGGACCGTGGATCGCGACCAAATAGAACGACGGCCTCATAGGCCGGTGTGCCGTTCGGGGCCCGCTCGCGGGACACCTCGTGCATCTGAACGTATTCGCGCCCGAGCATCCACTCGAACGTTACGTCGTGCGTCGTTTGCTGGTGGGCGATGGTGCCTGTGAGCACCCACCGGCCGACAAGGCGGTCGAACAGGGAGTCAGGTGGCAGATCCTGAGCCCGCAGTGGAGACGCGGCAAGTGCGACGAGCATTAGAGCGCAAGCACAGATCTTCATATTGCCACCTAACGAAAAGCGCATCAGCTGCAGGCGATCACCTCAGCGCCCGCACAAACCTTCGTTCCTTATCGCCTCACGGGCGATCTCGGCTGCACGGAGCGTGGCCCTGTCCGGCCTGTCAGCTACATTTGCGGGTTAGGCTGCGCCCTGCGGGGCAGCCGACTCAGCCGGCCTCGTCGAGGACCTCGACCTCACGCTCGAGCCGCCCTTGCAGCCGGTCCCGCTCGAGCTCCAGGTCGTGCGCGGTCTGCAGATTGAGCCAGAAGCGCTCCGAGGTGCCGAAGACCCGCGCCAGCCTCAGGGCCGTATCCGCGGTAATGGCCCGGGTACCGTGCACGATCTCGTTGATGCGCCGGGGAGGCACACTCAGCCCCTTGGCCAGGCGATACTGGGTCAGGCCCAGCGGCAGGAGAAACTCCTCCAGGAGGATCTCCCCGGGGTGCACCGGCGCCAGCCGCCGATTAGTGGTAGTCGACGATTTCGACATCGTAGGCAGCTCCCGTCCCTCCGCCCAACGAAAGCAGACCCGCCATTGGTCATTCACCAGCTTCTCCAGCCGGTTCGCCGGCGGCACACGCAGATCGTCCAGGCGGCCAGCGGCATCCAGCATGAGCAGCCGTAACCCCAATACGATGCAACGCGACGGCCCATTTCCGAACCGGCGCGCGCTGGAATAGGCGTTCGTAACGCACTGCGTTACTACACGGAACTGTGATGCTGGCGGCGCAGCATAACGCACTGCAAATCAGCTACAGCCAATCGTGGTCGTTCCCGCACTACCCCACGTTCCACTGGTCGCCACCGGCGAGCAGTGGCCGCACGGAATTCCGCCCGGTCCCGCCTGTCAGCTGCATTTGCTGGTTAGGCAGCATGCCAGCGAGCGGCCAGTAGATCTGGCGTTGCTCGGTCCGGGAAGATCGTTGCCTCGCGACCGGATACCCGACACGGAGTCTCTGCCAGTCGTGACTCGATGAACGGGAGGGTTGTCAGATCCCACCCTCCGATCGGCAAGTAAACCGGGATCGCCTTTGCGAAGTCCATCATCGAGCCCACCACCGAGCGATCCTGAGTTACAGCCACGTTGACCGGCGTCATCGCGGCGACTTCCGCATCGATCAGAGCCCCTGCGACTCCGAGGCGTCGCAGGCGAGTCGCCACAAGCGTCGCAAGCCGGTTGGGCAACGTCCGCACATCACGGGCCGGCGCGAGCAGCGTGTGGTGCCGGCTGTGTGGTGGGCTGATTGCCCACACGGAGGAGGCGCATAGCTACCAGTTCTATCCACACAAACAACAGCAGGAGCCAAAGTCGTTGCCGAAGAGCACCCGAGACTCCCAGCCCGCTCAGCTCCAGAATCAGCCACGATGCACCCGGCAACACCAGCGTCGCGATGCCGAGCGACCGCCAAGCCGGGTCTCTCAACATGCGCGCGTAGAGCGTGAATGGGGCGAGAACAGCAGTCAGTAGGGCAACATCGCCGATCAGCAAGTGCAGACGATGATGCACGGATGGGGTCGCCGCCTGGCAGCCCGGATCGCAAGGTGCCATGGCTACTCCCACATAGGCGAGGCCATAGAGGGCGAGAAGACTCGGGCCGAGCCATCCTCCCGCATCCGCTCGGATTCCTCGGTGGACCGCCACCGCAAATGCCACCATCAAGATGCCGTAAGGGAGAAAGCCGGCAAAGTTCATAATGGTCGCACCAGGAGCTCCGGTAGCGCCCAGCTCGCTGATGAAGTTCTTGACATGACTATACGCTGGATGCTGGAGGCTTGCGGCAATCATTGCGACGGTGAACACGATGGGTGCTATCGCCCCGCAAACGGCCAAAGGCCGTGGCCGCACGACTGCAACGCTGGTCATAGCGACCTCCTCCGGTGCTGTCCGCCTAACGAAAGGCAAATCAGCTGCAAGCGACCTTGAGCAAACCTACGTTCCTCAGCGCACCACCGGAGTGCGGTACAACAGGGAGCTCGACCGCTGAGCGCTTGTCGGCTGCATTTGCGGGTTAGGCTGCGCCGCGGCTCAGCACAGCACGATCGTTACTCCCCGCTGGCTTTGACCCAGCGGTAGCGAGGGGAAGCGAGCCCAACTAGAAATCCGAAGGCACCCCCCAATCCCGCCCCGATGAGGGTGACTTTGCCGAGGGGCGCTGTATCGGACGTACAGTCATCACACTGCCCGTGGGTTGCGAGCGCCAGAACCAGGCCGCCGAGCGCCCCCAGGGCCCCACCAATTGCAGCACCTTTCCAGTGGTGGTAGCCGGCCCGTTGGCGAATGCTGTCCGGCACCAGGAGCAGCCGCCTCGTCGAGTCGGCCCCCGGCTGGCTTGAGACGAGCGTTGCCGGGGCGATTGCTGCCGCTTTCTGAGCCGGCGAGGGAGCGGTCCAACCCATCCCGAGTCCCATGAGGACCACAGCAACCCGAATCACGGGGACCTCCTCTGTACTCGCGTCAGCCTAACGACTTGCGCATCAGCTGCAGGCCCTCAAGCACGCGCCCGCACAATCCTACGTTCCTTATTGCGCTCCGGGAGGGTCCCGCCCGAGCGGAGCCCCGCGCCCCTCCGGCCTGTCGGCTGCATGCGCGGGTTAGGCCTCACCATTGGCGGTTGCCGGCGTCATCGAATAGCGTATCCTCCGTCAACCACCAGCGCCGTGCCTGTGACGAAGCGTGCCGCCGCTGACGCGAGAAACACTGCCGCCCCAGCGCATTCAGCGGGCGTTCCGAAACGGCCTGCCGGCGTTCGCGTCAGGATCTCTTGGTATAGGGGCATGCCCTTTATCGGCCCCGTAAGATCGGTATCGATCCAGCCCGGGAGAATGGCGTTCACTTGAATGTTGTGGGGTGCGAGCTCAATCGCGAGGGACTTTGTCAGTTGCATGATCGCCCCTTTGGCCGCGCTGTAGGACGGCGCGAATGCGGAGCCAAATAGCGAGTAGGTGCTTGCGAGGTTGATGATCTTGCCAGCCTGCCGCTTGGTCATCGATTGCGCGGCGTACTTGGCAAGGAGGAAGCACGCCGTCAAGTCGGTCTCGATGACCCGATCCCAGTCCTCCGGCGAAAGGTCTAAGACCCCACCGAAGGCCACGACCGCCGCGTTGTTGACGAGAATGGACACTGGCCCGAGGTCCCTCTCGACGGCGGCCAGCGCTGGTTGCAGCTGGCTCCGGTCCGCCACGTCGACTGCCAGAGCCATCGCCGGAGGACCCACTGCCCGCAACGCTGCGAGGGCCTCCGCGTTCTTCTCGCTATTTCGCCCCCAAATAGCAACCTTTGCCCCCGCGCCCGCCAATCCGAGCGCGATCGCACGGCCGATGCCGCCATTGCCGCCGGTGACAACGGCAACCTGGCCATCAAGGTCAAAGGCTTGGAGATCCGCCATGCCGCCCTCCGGAGGGTCGTGTGAGGCTAACGGATTGCAGATCAGCTGCAGGCGATCATTCCCGCGCCCGCCCAAATTGACGCTTCCGCTGCTTGGCCACGGGGAGCGCCGCGCCCGCATGAAGCGCAGGCCCGTCCCGGCCTGTCGGCTGCATTTGCGGGTTAGACGGCACGCCGCGCGATCTGCGAGCTAGACCTCCGGAGCCCTTCGCGACGCGCGCGTGGCAGCCGCCGTCTTTGCCGCCGCCCGCCGTCGGCGTGTGCTAGCCGCCTTCTTCCCGGCGGCGCGGCGCTTACGCGTCGCGGCTGCCTTTTGACCTGCGGCTCTCCGTTTGCGCGTTCTGGTGGCCTTCTTGGCGGCTGCTCGGCGCTTCCTGGTTGCGGCGGCCTTCTCTCCGGCGCTGGCCATACCTTGCCTCACAGTTGAAGAACTCCTTCGTGTCCGTCTAACGAAATGCGCATCAGCTGCAAGCGACCTTGAGACAACCTACGTTCCACAGCGCCAGCGGAGAGCTGCTGATCATCGGGGCCTGACCCGCTGCGCGCTTGTCGGCTGCATTTGCGGGTTAGGGGGCACGATCGCTCCGTTCGGCTACATGGCGGCCGGAAAGCGGAAACTGGGCGAGCTGGGGACCGCGTGCGAAGATTCGCTCGATCATCCGAGCAGCGTACACCGGCGAGGTCTGGCCGATATAGTCCTGGATTGCGGTAAGTTGGGCGAGCGCGGCTTCGGTCCAGACAAGCGGCGTCACGGGCCGGCGCGGCGCAGCCGTTGGACGGCCTCCTCGTGGCTCACGACGCGTCCGGCGTCAGCGTCACGCAGGCCCGCTTCAATGGCCTCGCGCACATAGATCTGGTACATGAGATCCTCCCACGAGGCGTCCTCCGGGAGGCGGTCGACCAACTCGCGGGCGGCGGGCTTGACGGATTCGGCATCGGCCATGCTGACGGGCCCCGATGAAGGACCTTGAAATATGGGCGGGGCGGGCTGGCGGGGCTAGCATCGCTGTCAGCAAGCCGTCTAACCCGCAAATGCAGCCCACAGGCCGAAGCCAGTCGAACTCCGGCGTGGGCGCGACCGACGGTTGGCCGCCAGAGGAACGAAGGTTTGTGCGGGCGCCAGCATGATCGCCTGCAGCTGATTTGCCTTTCGTTAGGCGGACACGCAACCAGGAAACCTGCCTCCGAAGCCATGGGTTCCGGTGAGGCGCCGCCGGCGCGCCGTGTGCGGCAGGGGCGCGGCTGAAGGTACGGGGTCCTTGCCCACGCCAGGCGGCCGCACCCAGCCCGACGCGCCGGGAGGCGGCGCCAGCGCTCCGCAGCGGGACGGTGATCGGCGGGGACTCGCAGGCGTCCCACCCTCCGGGAAATGCTCGAAGGTCCCTACCGCGTGATCTATCGCGTCACGTCCGAGCAAGTCGAGGTCCTCGCGATCGTCCACGGCCGCCGGGGCGACATCGGACCTCTGGAGTCTGAATAGGCGGGGTCGCAAGCCGTCTAACGGAATGCAAATCAGCTGCAGGCCATCATGCCCGCGCCCGCACAAACCTTCGCTCCTTGTCCTCTCACGGGCGGTGCCGCCCGCAGGGAGCATTGCTCGATCCGGCCTGTCGGCTGCATTTGCGGGTTAGGCGGCTTGCAGCGCGATTCTCAACAATCTGTCAAACAGGTCATCGCTCAATTGCACATCGCTGGAACTCAGCCTCAGTAGCGAGTTCTTCTGTGCGCGAGCTGAGCGCTGAGCACTCCTAGGAACTGGATATCGAGATGCCCATAGGTAGTACTCTCCTAGGCGCCGTAAGAGGTCAACGTCAGTGGGGGTTATGTCGAGCTGAAGACTGCTCGCCATTTCGCGAAGAGCGTGACCGCTGCCGGGAAACCCCGAGCCGTTGGGATCCAGCTGACCCCCATCAGCGGCGAGAATCCCACGCTTGACCGCGATTGCCTTCAGCATGTTCTCGAACGCGGCGGCTATTAGCAGCATGTACGCTCTAACGCAGCCGAGTTTCTCGAGTCGGATCTGATCCTTGTTCGGGGAGGTGTCCCGTATCTCTTCCAGACGTGCGAACACCGGTCGGGCGCCCAGCCTCAATGAGTCTGCCAGTTCAATCCACGTCGCCGGCTCGTTGGCCTGGACGTCGAACAGGTCTTCGAAGTCGTGATTTGAAGACATCGTGTCCATCGAAGATGGTGGAAAGCCGCCTAACGGATTGCAAATCAGCTGCAAACGACTGGAGAGAACTTACGTTCCTTATCGCCTTGAGGAGGGCTGCGGCTCACCGGTGTTTCGGCCAGTCCGCGTTTGTCGGCTGCATTTGCGGGTTAGGCCTCAGCGGCGCGACGACCACCGACGTGGATGTTGCCGACCATGCGCGCAGGCGATCACGATCACGCGTTCCTCGTCGACGACGTAGTAGAGGGCGTAGGGAAAGCGGAGCAGATGGGCCCGCCGGATATCGTCGAGCACCACCGCGAACTGGGTCGGGCTCCGCTCAATCAGGGCCAACGCTGCTCGCGCGGCGCGAAGGAACTCGAAGCCCAAACCGGTGCTCCGAGCCTCATACCACTCGAAGGCCTCGCGCAGGTCGGCCTTGGCAGCTGCCCGAAGAAACAAACGCGGCGTCACGCGCCGCGTTGTTCAATGTCGTCGAGCGCTTCCCGCCAGGGCTGGCCAGGCTCACCGTCGCGGCCGTACTCCTCCCGCCGCCGGCGCAACTCCGCAGTGAGCTCCGGCGTCAGGGGCACGGCGGCGGGCTCCAGGCTGTCCCAGAGCTCTTCGGCGAGCTGAATCCGCTCTTCCGGGGTGAGGTGCGAAAAGTCAAAAATGGGGGAACTCATGCTGGAAATGTGTGATCGGGACGGATGTTCGGCAAGCCAGATGGTGTCCGGTTATCTGAAGGTCGGCTGAGGCCTAACGGAATGCGCATCAGCTGCAGGCGATCAGCGATCCGCCCGCACAAGTTCACGCTTCCACTGATTGGCCCCGATGGGTCCCGCGCCCGAGCGGAGCCCCGGCCCACCCCGGCCTGTCGGCTGCATGCGCGGGTTAGACACCACGGCTTTGGGATGTTAGAAGTGTCATGCTAGCATCGCCTTCATCCCCGTGATTCGCACGAGATCGCGATGACGTGCCCGAAACTTGCGCCACATCGCATTCAAATTCTTGTAACCCTGCAGCCAGTCCAAGAGTAGGAGCTCGGTGGAAGCCGCATCCATCCAGTCGACAGGCTTTGTGTATCCGACTGCCATCGCGATGCCCGTGTGATCCATGAAGCGTCGGAGTCGGCCGCCCTTGATCGCGATCGTCTCGCAAGTGCCAAAGTGTACGACCCAGCCTCGGAAGCCACGGCCAAGCATTGCCTGAAGCTCCTCCAGCTCCACGTCTACTTCGGGGAGCTGGAGAAGTCCGGGGCGTCCGTGGAACGCCAGGTAGAGAATTCCGTAGCCTCGCTTTCTCCGAAAGAGCCGCAGGTTATGGCGGAGCTCTTCTACGGTGTTGCACGTGAGGTGAGCGACACGAAGTCCGTTCATCCGCTCCGCGAGTCGGAGAATTGGCTCAACCGTCAGGCGTTGCTCGAGACGGGTGTCCCAAAGTGACTCGAGACAAGCGATGTCCTTATAGTAGTTCTTCGAGCGCGCCACCAAGATCCTCGCTGTTTCGGAGCTTTGGGTGGTGTCTAACGGATTGCGCATCAGCTGCAGGCCCTCAAGCCCGCCCACGCACAAACCTACGTTCCTTAGCGCGGCCACGGAGCCTCTGGCCGAACGGAGCGCCGCGCCAGATCGGCCTGTCGGCTGCATGCGCGGGTTAGGCATCGCGCACGCGATCCTACCCCACTTGTCTAATCCAATCTCGCACGATGCTCTCAATCCGCTCCATTTCGATTGGGGGTAGCACGCCCGTGTGCATGATCACGTTGCGGGACATTTCCAAGTCGTTGAAGCGAGAGGAGACCCATGCTTGATCAGGGAAGAGATCGGAGAACTCATCCCAATTCGCGATGATTATTTGTGCTAGGTTGCCAAACATCGTGTAGCCAATCATGGCAACGGAGCGCTGCGTATGGTAACGGTTCTTCTGCTCCTTTTCACGCAGCTTCTCTACCGCGGTGCGAATCTTCTGAGGGACCGCGCTGTTCCACCAGTCGATGCCTTGCCGAGCTAAGAGGCGTTCAGTGATGAGGTCGCGTACAGAGTTCTCAAGGCAGAAAAACGCTGTAAAGACAGAGGCCATCTTCGCAGCATCATAGAGCATGCGGGGGCTGAAAGCGCCCTCATCAACCTGAACCGTCGGTGGGACGGCCGCAATTCCTCGCACGGAGATTCCTAGTGCCTCGAGCTGTGCCAATGAGTTCTCAGCAAGCAACGCATCGAACACGAACCTTTTCAGGCTAGTCATCAGATGCTCAGATGCTCTTTAAGGCTTCGAAAGATGGCATTATACACCGAAACGTCCGTCGTGACGGGCAGGTGAATCTGTATGTTGTAGTGGAAGTCTGGCTCACGGTAGCGGCGGTCCGCGGGCTCCTCTCGACGCTCCTCAGCAGGTTTGTCTTCTTCGGGCCCCTTCTCGGCCTCCTGTTGCCCGGAGTCACGCCGCGCCAGCCTCGCGTCGAACCGAGCAAGGCTAGCCAGTGTCTTAAAGGTCGTGAAGTAGCGGCCGACGCTCTTGTCATCCTTACCCGTCACACGACTTATAGCACCCTTGATTTCATTTTCAGGTGCCTTGTGCATGTCGGTGTCGAGAGCGTATAGGTCTGAGTAAAGCGCGCGCACACGCTCGCCGAGTACGTACTTCCATTCGTTGGGGTCACGCAGGCGATCGAAGTACTCTGTAGGCGTGCCGTTCTCCGTTATGAATCCTAGGCCTCGCAGCACGGCAACCATTGCTCTGTCATTGCTGGCGGTGAAGCCGTACTTCTTGAGCAGATCCTGGCTGAAGCGATCCGGCTTTGCGGCTGACCGGATTTTCGCTAGGATTGGCTCAATTTTGTTGTTCGAGATGATATATGGATAGGACTCTGGCACTCGGGCCTCCGGTGTAGGTGACTCTGGTTAGCTTGATGCCACCCCCCCGCCGTTCACGGAATTCAGTCGCGATGCCTAACGAAATGCAAATCAGCTGCAGGCCCTCGAGCCCGCGCTCAAACAAACCAACGCTTCCTTTTGTTTGGCCACGCGGCGCGTGGCTCCCGGGGCGGAGCCCCGGCCCGCCCCGGCCTGTCGGCTGCATTTGCGGGTTAGACCGCTACCGGCGCGCTACGCGCCCAGGCAGCTGCTGCCAAACCGGGGCCGCCCCAGCGCAAAGACCAGCTCCACCTCAGTCGTGTCCACCGCCATAGTGACATAGGCGGTGTACTCGGGCGATGACCACTGCCGACCCATCGGACCACGGCCGTCCTCGCCGAAACAGACCCGTTGACCCGCCCCCAGTGTCGTCGCCAGCTGTCGAGCCCTCTCATTGTAGAGGTCTAACACCCCTCCAGGACCGGGACCCTCGTGGCGGATCACGCGCTGGACCCGACCCCACCGATCGACGAGCACAGCGGTGCGGCCCCCGGTGCAAGTGTGAACGGTCGGCTCGCCGGGAAGCTCCGCGTGGTAGGACCGGCACCAGGCCACCGTCTGCTGAGGGAGCAGCGAATCGGCAATGTGCGCGAGCGGGCCAGAGCGAGGGGCCTGCTCGTAGCAGGCGCTCAGCCCGATCGCGATGACAGCCCACATTCCCAGTCCGCCAAATGGTCGCATATGTCGTAGCGGTCTAACGAAAGGCAAATCAGCTGCAGGCGATCATGCTGGCGCCCGCGCAAATGAATGCTTCCACTGTCTGGCCTCGAGGAGGGGTACGCCCGAGCGGAGCGGCGGCCCACCCCGGCCTGTCGGCTGCATTTGCGGGTTAGGCGGCGCGGCGCACCTAAGTCAGCCGTCGCCAACCCACCAGGTCCGCGAGCTGAGCGATGACGGTGGCGCCCACAGCGGTGCCGCGCACAGCCGGCACTGCTGCCCGCACAATGCGCCTCACTTCGTACGTCAGATCTAGATCGCGCTCAGTATCGAGCCCCAGCAGTGTGGCTTCGAGGACTTCGCCGTCCCTGAACTGCAGTTCGACAGCTGTATTGAGCAGCGCTCGAAGTCCGCTCGGGTCACTGACCATGGCCGGTTACTCGAGATGTTGGTGCGTCCGCCTAACGGAATGCAAATCAGCTGCAGGCGATCATGCTCGTGCCCCCACAAAATCAACGCTTCCACTGTTTGGCCACGAGGAGCTCTGCGCCCACTCGGAGCCCTGGCCCGCTCCGGCCTGTCGGCTGCATTTGCGGGTTAGGCCGCTAGCGCTCGATAGCGAACACACCGGAAAGCCGGGGCGAATAGGCAGTCTCCCAAGCACCCTGGATGCTCCTATTTCGAATGCGACCGCGAAGCCATACATCCTGATCTGTTGCGCCGGGCCATAGCCGAAGCTCGACAGAGTCGTCGTAGGTCTGGGCCACGAAGTCGTATGGTGCGTTCCGCCTGAGGGGATCGCCTCCAGTTGTGCCCAGAGAATGCACGTCGAGCTGTACATGCCCAAAGGTTGAGTCCGCCCGCGCTGAGTCCACCACCAAACTGGCAGTCGCTGTGTCTCGTGGTTTTGGGAGGTGGGCGGCGACCTCGGGCAAGATTGGTCCTCGGCTGGTCACAACCAGGGTCGCTTGATAACTGCGCCCGGGGCGAAGAGCTGGGCCGGGAGCATCGGCACATGCGACGAGTGCCAGAGTAGCGACCAGTAAGCTGCGCACTGCACCTCCCGGTGGGAGCGGCCTAACGGATTGCAAATCAGCTGCAGGCCATCATCCTACCGCCCGCACAAACCTTCGCTCCGCTGGCTACTCACGGAATGTGCCGCCTGAACGGGGCTCAACAGCCTTCGGCCTGTCGGCTGCATTTGCGGGTTAGACACCGCCGGGCATCCGCACCGTGCCGCTTCAGTCGTTGCCGCGCGGCCGCAGCTCCAAGACCAGCTCCAGGGTGTCCGGGGTGTGCGGCCCCAGCAACTGCGGATAGTAGGTCACCCCAAAGGGCTCATGAATGAGAGGCACCACCCGCACCGCATAGGTGGGTCCCTTGCGCACGGGCCTAAAGAATCGGTACCGCCCTAGGCCGTCAGTAGCCGTCATCGCGCTCGGCCCCAGGCGTGAGTCATCTCGGGTAGAATAGGGCAGGGCAATAAAACGCGCGAACTCGTCTTGGGTCCCCTCCCACCGAACGATTTCGACGCCTACCGGGGGTCGAACTTCCACCCCGATCAGTCGGACCTCTCCAAACAACAGCATGCTGTCGCTGGCGGTGCCGCGCAGATCGCTCCGCGTGTAGGAAGGGCTGACTTCCGCCGTGCACGCGAGGAGGCCGATCCCGGCGAAGCCGAGCAACAGCCGCGAAACGTGGCAATGAGAAGTTGTCAGTCTTGCCTCGAAGGCTGTTGGCGGTGTCTAACGAAAATGCAAATCAGCTGCAAACGACGGGTGACAACCTACGTTCCTTACCGCCTCAAGGAGCGTCGAGGCTCAGCGGAGTTCCGGCCAGCCCGCGTTTGTCGGCTGCATTTGCAGGTTAGACGGCAGCCCACGCCCCAGCCACCCATGAGCTACCGGAGCTCGCCGCGCCGGCGCAGCTCGCCACACGATACCGCGTAGGCACTTTCCAGGCGTCCTGAACCGGCATCAGGCCGCTGGATATCGACCAAGGCGGTCTCAGCGGCTGTCCGTGGTGCCGCGTAGTCCTGGACGCAGCCGGTGACCCCTCGCACC
>JAICMT010000380.1 GCA_025929125.1 Acidobacteriaceae bacterium
CCGCACGGACGGCCGTTCCGGCGGCCTTCCGGATCGCATCGCTGGTGATCTCGGCCGTCTTGCCCGCTCCCACAATCAGCAGCCGCGCCGCCTTCAGCCCCGCGGGATTGTGCAGGAGTGCGGTTTCACCCAGGCCGCCCTTGAACTCGCCGGAGTCCAGCAGTTGTTGTGCCGCAGCCGCAACAGCGGGCGTTGCACTCAGCAGTCGAATGCTGGGTGAATCCGTCGCGGCGGTGCTGAAGTTGGCAGCGAAGACGGCGAGCAGCGGCGCTTCGAATGCGTCCGCATTCTGAAAGAGAAGCCTTGTATCCATCCTTCTATGGTAGCTGCTTCGTTCCAACCACGCAGACGCCACTCGGCTCTCAGGGCAGCCGCACGACGAGGCCGATTCCAATTCCGAACAGGTTCACCTTCGGTGCGTTCGGAGTGCTGGAAATAGCCGACATGCGCAGATAGCTGATCTCAGGAAGGCGCAGGTCAACCCGGGGCAGAACCGTGGTTTCCAGGCCGCCGATCACGCCATACTGGAGCTTATTGCTGTAGTGGGTCGCGGTCGAGGAGCTTCCCGCGTAGCGGCTGCCGCCGAAACCAATCTCCCCCTGGATGTAGGGGTTCAGCGACAGCACCGGTGGCCGGACCTGAAGTCGAGGCCCAACCAGGAAATTCCGGAAACGGTAGTTGCTGCCCGTTTGGTAGGAGCCCCGCAGGTCAAGCCCCGCGTGAATCGGGCCGACGTTCAGGAAGCCGTTATACACGCCCAGCGTAAAACCCTTGTACCAGGCGTCCACCGCCTGATCGTGGGTTGCATCGAGCTGTCCATAAATCCCAATCTGCGCATGCGCGAACTGCGCGCCTGCGACGCAGAAAACAACACTAATCAGGGCGAGCGCAAGTTTCTTCATCGGTCCTCCGGAAAACGCGAACTCGATCATTGCAGTCTCTATTGCTCATGGTAGTTGCGGATCAATCCCCCATCCAGGATGAACGTGGAGCCGGTCACGTAACCGGCCTCCTCACTCGCGAGATAGGCCACCAGCCCCGCCACCTCCGCCGAGGTTCCCATCCGGCCCAGCGGAATGTTATTCAGCAGCGCCTGCAACTGCTGCTTGTTGTCGAGCAGGCTTTTGTTGATCGGCGTAATGATCGCTCCCGGAGCAACATTGTTCACTGCAATATTGTGCGGCCCTAGTTCCACCGCAAGGTTCCGCATCAGCATCCGTAAACCGCCTTTGCTCGCGGCATAACTTGCAAAGTGCGGGAACACCATGTCCTCATGGACCGATGAGATGTTGATGATGCGCCCCGGCTGCTTGGCCGCAATCAGCCGCCGCACAAACGCCTGGCTGAGAAAGAACGCGCCTTTCAGATTCACGTTCATCACCAGGTCGTAATCGGCCTCGGTCACCTCCCAAAAATCCGCGCCCTTCTCCACTCCGGCGTTGTTCACCAGAATGTCCCCGCGCCCGAACCGGTTGTAGGTCTCCGCCACCAGCTTTTCGATGTCCGCCATTTTCGTCACGTCCGCCTGGACGATCGTGGCCGTTCCTCCTGCCTGAGCGATCGCCTGGCTCGTGTCCTCAGCCCCTTCCGCGCGGCCAATGTAGTCGATCACCACCTTGGCTCCCTCCGCGGCCAGGCGGATTGCAATCGCCTGTCCAATGCCGGAGGAGGCCCCGGTCACAATGGCGACTTTCCCCGCAAGCCGATTCGGCACGGCGAACTTGCGGGCAGCGTTAATGTCTGTGGGTTGGTTTGGCAGCTGATTGGGAGAAGAAGGCTCGGAGCTCATAATTCATTATGAGTCGAGTGAAGGCCCTTGGGATGCGCGGCGCCCCCGGAAGAACTCCGTCAGCATGCTTCCGCACTCCCGGCCGAGCAATCCGCAGGAGACCTCCACCGTATGGTTCAGCTGCGGATGATTCATCACGCTCAGCACCGATCCACACGCTCCCGCCTTCGGGTCCAGCGCGCCATAGACCAGACGCGCAACCCGCGCATGCAGAATCGCTCCAGCGCACATCGCACACGGCTCCAGCGTCACATACAGCGTGCAGCCGGGCACCAGCCGGTAATTTTCCACATACCGCGCCGCCTGCCGCAGTGCCACAATCTCCGCATGCGCCGTCGGATCCTGGTCGCGTAGAACCCGGTTCTGCCCGCGCCCAATAATCTCGCTTCCACTCTCGACCGTCCGCACCAGGATCGCCCCTACGGGTACCTCGCCGGCACTCTCGGCTGCGCGCGCCTCTGCAATCGCAGCGCGCAGAAATTCAAGATCGGTCTGTTCGGCTTCGCTCATTGCATCGCAGAATCTGGGCCACGACTAAGATCGCGCCCCTCGGTCAGCATACAGAGTGCCCCACTTCACCCAGCAACGTCACCCGCTCCAGCTCGCGGCGGCGGCCCCAGCGCCCGGTAAAGCTCCGCCATCTGGTCCAGCGGCACTGTCTCCGCCCGTGCCTGCGCCTCCACCCGGTCCGGCCATTCTGCCCGCAACTGCTCCGCGGCGTATCCCGCAGCGCGCAAATTGTTGGCCAGCGTCTTGCGCTTCTGCGCGAAGCACGCATGCAGAAACCGGTCGAAGCCTTCCGGATCCACCCCAAGCTCCTCAAACCGCGGCGCAAACTCCAGCCGCACCACCGTCGAGTACACCTCCGGCGGCGGCGAAAACGCCGAGGGCGGCAACGTAAACAGCTCCTCCACCCGCGCATGCATCTGCGTTGTCGCGGAGAGCAGCCCATACTCGCGCCCGCCGGGAGACGCCGCCACCCGCTCGGCCACCTCGCGTTGCATCATCAGTACGGCGCGCGTAAACAGCCCCGCCCG
>JAICMT010000217.1 GCA_025929125.1 Acidobacteriaceae bacterium
GGAGAGCTCTATTCATGGGCCGATTCGCGCCGGTGCGAACCTCCCTCCGGCGTAGCCTCGAAGTTGGTGATCTTCCAGACGCCGTTTGGCAACCGCGTGTAAATCCGCGTGTAGCGAAACATGCCGCGCACGGGCACGCCTTCGCTTGAGCCATCCACGCGAGCTTCAGAGGTGACGATGGCGGTTGAGCCGATCAGTTTCACCTTCACATCGTTCAGTTCGATCTGCTTCACCGTCAACTGGCGCGTTCTCATCCGGGCCAACAGCTGCGCTTTGGTGACCACCTGGCCATTCATCGTGATGCCGATGTAATCGTCGGACAGCAGGCGATCCATTTCGGCCACGTCATTGTTCAGTTGCACGATCCGCCAGTGCTCTTCAAGCGACTCGACCTCCCGCTTGTAATCCGGCTTCTTCTGTCCGTGCGGATTCTTTGCTGCCGCGGACGAAGAAAACATGCCGCAAATGGCCAGACTGCAGCAGAGAAGTCCAGTGAATCCAGTCTGTCGCCGAATTGAGAGCCGGCCCCGTCTCATCGCAGTGCGGATACTAGACCGGTTGGACGCGCGGAGTCAAAGCAAAGTTATGCCAACAGACGCGATTAGCCCCTGGGGTCTGCAGATGGAGAAGATTGCGTCACGCCCGCGGGGCTCAGGCGACGACTTCCAGCCGCTCCAGCTTGCGGCTGGTGGTTAGTTTGAACAGCCCATCGGTGCCGTACTGGGCAAAGTGCGGCGTGCTGCGATGGAAGGTAAGCGCAGCTTCATCCGCATACTGCTCGTAGATGAGGATGGCCGGCGGGCCTTCCTCCAGCAGGTGGGGGATGTAGGTGATGCAGCCGGACTCGGCGCGGGAAGGAGGCGTGAGCAGGCGCAGGAATTCTTTGACGCGCTCGCGGTCTTCTTCGCGAAACTCCATTCGAACGATAAAGCTCACCATTGCGGCACCTCGGGTGTTCCGGTTTGAGAATTCGGTCTCGGGCGGGGTCAGGCCTTCAGCGCTGCCTCGAACTCCGGCAGCATAACGGTCTGGTCGCGGTCCGGGCCAGTTGAGACCATCCCAATCTTCGCTCCCGACTCGCGCTCCAGGAACGCCAGGTAATCTTGGGCAGCCTTGGGAAGCTTGTCCTGATCCGTGATGCCTTCCGTCGAGCAGCTCCAGCCCTTCAGCTTGGTGTAGACCGGCTCGATTGAGTCGAACCCGCGGATATCCGCCGGAATCACATCGCTGCGCTTGCCATTCACCTTATATCCCGTGCAGACCGGAATCTCGGCGCATTCGTCGAGCACATCCATCTTGGTGACGACCAGCCACTCGGTTCCGTTGATCATGTTGGAGTAGCGAAGCAGGGGCAGGTCCAGCCAGCCGCAGCGCCGCGGCCGACCAGTGACCGCGCCGTACTCCTGGCCGCGCGCCCGGATCAGTGTGGCCGACTCGTCGTGGATCTCGGTGGGGAATGGGCCCTCGCCCACGCGGGTGACGTACGCCTTGGTGACTCCTATGACCGAGCCGATCTTCGTCGGCCCCACCCCGGTGCCAATCGTGGCGCCCCCCGCGGTGGCGGAAGAACTGGTGACGAATGGATAGGTTCCGTGATCGATGTCCAGCAGCGCCCCCTGGGCGCCCTCAAACATTATCTTCTCGCCGGCATTAATCGCATCGTTGAGCAACTGTGCTGTGTCGGTCACGAATGGGGCCACCTGCTCCGCCGCGCGTGCATACTCTTCGTAAATCGACTTGGGGTCCAGCGGCTCGGTGCCGAACAGCGCTTGCGCAATCGTGTTTTTCTCGTAGCAGGCGTTGTTGATATGAGTTCGTAGAAGCGCGGAGTTCAGCAGATCCACCACGCGGAGCCCGCTGCGGTGCATCTTGTCTTCGTACGCCGGTCCGATGCCTCGGCTGGTGGTGCCAATCTTCGTGCGCCCGGGGGCATTCTCCGCCGCCAGCTCGATCATGCGGTGATACGGCAGAATGACCTGCGCGCGATTGGAGACGAAGAGCTGCCCATCTACGTTCAGCCCTGCGTCGCGCAGCTTCTTCACTTCGCTCAGGAAGGCCATGGGATCCAGCACCACGCCGTTGCCGATGACGCCCTTGGTCCCCGGCCGTAACACGCCGCAGGGGATCAGCTGGAGCACAAACTTCCGGCCCTCGATAATGACGGTATGGCCGGCATTGTGACCGCCGGCATAACGGGCCACAACGGAGAACTTCTCCGACAGCACGTCGACAATCTTGCCCTTGCCCTCGTCGCCCCACTGCGCACCGAGGATTACCGCTGATTTACGCTGACTCACGTTGAAGACTTGCTCCGGAACCGCAAAGATGGGCGACGAAGAGCGGGGCGGCAAACCCTCACGCCAACCGCTTCGTACATCTCATTTTATACTGCCTGCCGTTTGGCCGGATGAAGACTGGGAAAGGGAACCGATGAGCACCGAACTGGCGATGAATGCCTATGTTTTGCTGGGAAACGCGCTGAATTCCTTTGTAAATGGAATGGGCGCGCCGCCGGAGTCCGGAATCGACGCGCAGCAGGTCCGAGATCTCTACGGGAAGATCCATCCCATGATCCCGGCGCAGATCGAAGCTGGAGTCAGTGCGCTCACGCCGCAGGAAAAGACAATCCTGGGCGCCGTCTGCCGTTACATCGTCCTGCAGACCGCGCCCGAGGAAGCGTCGGCTCTTCTTGGCCTGCCGGCGGAAGCCATTGAGGAGACCCTGGCCGGCCTGGGGCTGTAGCCGATCGCGAGTGCCGCGGCCCTGCGGAGCTATCCCTCCCGGCCGACAGCGGCAGCAGCGTTAAAAGGGTGCGGCGGCGGCTCCGGCTTCGCGGACAGATCCGCCGTTCTCTGGTACCAGTCCACGCGGCGGGTGCCAATCATCGCCACCGCAATCAGCCCGAACAGCAGCACGGACCCGAGCAGCAGCGCGTTGTCCTCGGAGATCAGCAAACCATAGATGGCAGCGTAGAGCGCGGCAAGGATCGATCCGAAGCTTAGGCCGTACACGGCACTTTTCAGCACGGCAACGAGATAGTACGTCAGCACGCCCACGCAGGCACATGTGGCAATCAGGTACGCGTAACCGAACGAGACGTGCTCGCTCAAGCTCAGCAGCAGAAGGAAGAAGACCGTCAGGCAGGCGCCGACCAGCAGGTACTGAACCGGATGGATCAGCATCTTCTTGGCAAGTTCGAACAGAAAGAAGCCGCCGAAGGTCACAAAGACGAACAGGATTCCGTACTTCACAGCCCGGTCCGAAAGCTTATACGCATCCACCCCCTGAGTTAGGGCGATGCTCACCGCATCGAGATGATCGGCGGAGGTGGCGGTCTGCTGTTGGGCGGAGGTCGCAAGCGAAGAGATATCCCAGCGCGCCTGGAAGCCTGCGGCGGAGATCTCTCGTTCCCGAGGGAGGAACTGCCCGGCAAACAGCGGCTCTCCCCAGGTGGATCCGATCTCGAAGCGGTTGCTATCCCCCACGGGAACAATCTCCAGCTGCTGCGTGCCGGCAAGAGCCAGGTTGACTGAGAAATCGATGCCCTGTTTCACAGCGTCAGGCGAAGGCAGCAGCACTCGCAGGTTGGTTCCTGCCGCCGCGTTGGGATGCACCGGATTGTCCTGCTCGATCCTGGTCAGCCCGGCGCCCTCCACCGGAAGCGCGTTCCCATTGACTTTGACCGAAGGCCTGCCCACGATGCCGCGGGCGTCCGTCACCCGAAAGGCGAGATACGGCAGCCCGAACTCCACCTTGCCATCGAGCTTCGGCGCGGGTGCGTCCAGGTGCCCAGTGATTGTGCCGTCGAACTCGTACACCGGTACGTTGTAGAGCCCGTGGCGACGCAGCGACGGCTTCATCTCGCCCTTTACGGTCAGCTCCGTGGGAAAGGTAGTGTAGGCGGACTCGATCGTCCGCTGGACCACGCGTTTTACGCCATCTTCGATTCGGTCCTCGGAGATCACCTGCCGGTAGGGCTGGACCAGCATCGGACCCACCAGCCGTTGCTGCGAAGCATAGCTGGAGCCGATAGCCTCGGTTGCCTCTGCGCGATAGTTCTGCCGGCTTTGGATCAGACCATCGACCAAAAACAGCGCAATCAGAATGACCAGGGACAATGCACCAATCGCCGCCAACTTCAGAATCAGCCAGAACCTCATCTGCCGCCTCCTCGCATCGGGAAAATGTGAAGCCGGCCCCGAATGTCGAACTTTACAATACAAAGTTA